>JAQGJZ010000539.1 GCA_028290385.1 Enterovirga sp. | reverse complement strand
ATCATGGGGGAGTGGCGCAGGAACCAACCCATCACCGGGATGGCCAGGAGTTCGCTCTTGGCCACGATCGCGACGTTCGGCACCAGCGTCAGAAAGGCGATCGTCTCCCACTGGGACTGGTGGTTCGCCACCACCAGGCAGGGGCCCTCAGGGATGTTCTGACGGCCCCATTCCACATGGGTCAGGCCGACCGTCCATTTGAGCAGAAACAGGATTCCCCGCGCCCAGAGCCGCGAGGTCGCGCGGATCGGCGATCGCGGCCGGCCGAGCACCAGCAGAACGACCAGCGCCGGCAGGAACATCGCCGTCCAGGCGACGACAAGGGCGTCGAAGAGGCGGGAGCGGGCGGATTGCAATGCGGAGTCCTGAGCGAGCCAGAGAGAACAATGGCCAGCCGCTTAGGCCAAGGTCCGGATCGGCGGATGCCTCGCCGGACAGCCAGGGCCATCCGGGAGACCGCCTACGTCTTAGGCCCAGGTCGCCAACCTGAGCTCTCATCTGGCCCCGACGGGCGTCCGATGCAAGACTGCCCGGCCGCCTCTCCGCGTCGGTTCAGCCCTTCTTCATCTCCGACTCGAAGCGCGCCCGCGTCTCGGCGTTCATCGGATAGAGGCCCGGCAGCGGCACGCCGCGCTCCACCTCCTTCATGATCCACATCTCGGTGAGCTCCTGGTCCGGGCCCGCCTTCGCGACCTCCTCGACCAGCGCGGCCGGGATCACGACGGCGCCGTCGCGGTCCGCCACGATGATGTCGTTCGGGAACACCGCAACCCCGCCGCAGCCGATCGGCTCGTTCCAGCCCACAAAGGTCAGGCCCGTGACGGAGGAGGGGGCCGCGATGCCGGAGCACCAGATCGGCAGGCCCGTCGCCTCGCAGCCCGCCGCGTCCCGCATCACGCCGTCGGTGATCAGCGCCTGCACGCCGCGCTTCTTCATGCGGGCGCACAGAATATCCCCGAACACGCCGGCGCCGGGCACGCCCATGGCGTCGATGATCGCGAGGCACCCCTCCGGCATCGCCTCGATGGCCGCGCGAGTGGAGATCGGCGACGACCAGGAGGCGGGGGTCGCGAGGTCCTCGCGCGCCGGCACGAAGCGCAGCGTGAAGGCGGGGCCGACCAGGCGCTCGCCGGCGTTGAAGGTCGGCATCGGCCCCTGCATCCAGGTGCGCCGGATTCCCTTCTTCAGAAGGATGGTGTGGATCGTCCCCGTGGAGGTGGCGCGGAGCGCGTCGGCGATCGCGGTGTCGAGTGTCATGTCTGAATCCTCAGGAGGTCTTGTCCCAGCGCGGCGCGAAGTCGGGCTCGAGGATGCGTCCGTTCGGGCGGGCAAGGCCGGAGATGCGGCGCATCTCCTCGTCGGAAAGCTCGAACCCGAAGACGTCGAGGTTCTGGATGATGTGATCGCGCGTCGTCGAGCGCGGAATGGCGATCACGCCCGGCTGCTGCACGTGCCAGCGCAGGATGATCTGCGACACGGTCCGGCCATGCGCCTGCGCCAGCGCTTTCAGGGTCGGATCTTCGAACGCGGCGGCGCGGCCGAGGGGCGAATACGCGGTCATGGCCATGCCGTGCTTCTCGCACGCGCGCTTGACCGTGCTCTGGTCGAGATAGGGGTGGTACTCGACCTGGTTGACGACCAGCGGCTCGGTCGCATGCCGGACCGCTTCATCCAGCAGCGCGGAAGGATAGTTCGAAACGCCGATATGGCGGGCGAGGCCCTGCCGCTTCATCCGGCAGAGAGCCGCGGTCGAGTCGGCCACCGGCACCGCCGGATTGGGCCAGTGGATGAGAAGGAGATCGACCTGGTCCAGGCCGAGGCGCTTCAGGCTGCCTTCGGCGGAGCGCTCGAGATCGCCCGGCGCGAGGTCGGTCCACCAAACCTTGGTCGTGACGAAGACCTCGTCCCGCTTCAGCCCGCTTGTCTTGAGAGCCTGCCCAACCTCTGCTTCGTTGCCGTACATGCGGGCGGTGTCGACATGGCGGTAGCCCGCCGCCAGCGCCCAGCCGACCGCTTCGGCACAGGCCTCGCCCGACAGGGTAAAGGTGCCGTAGCCGATCGCCGGGATCGACGCGCCATTGGCCTGCACGGTGTGGGACTGGGGCATCGGGCTGCTCCTTTGAAGCCGCAGCGATGAGCGCTCCGCAGCCCGCCGTCAACCGGGGATTCCCGGCGGGTATGGGGAGGCGAGGGCCCTTCGGATTTCTGCATCGGCAGCGCTGTGCCGGCTGAACGGCGCCTTGCCGCGCCCGTGCAGTTTACTCTGCTCAGATCCGGCGGCGGGGTTGGTCGGACCATCTCACCGGCAAACCAGCTCTCCAGCTCAGTTTGGAATATCTCTACTAAAGCCTGCGGCTCACAACCCTCTTTAGAATAGTTGTATACTGGTTGGATACTCAGAGAGAGCGGTTGTAATTCTGGGCGAGCGGAAATATCAGGGTCGCCACCCGGATTGGACGCACGAGCTCAGCCGGGCGACTTTCCCCTGACAAGCCAAGGCTGAGTGCATGATCGGTGCGGCAATCATCGTCTTCCGGGAGGCGATCGAGGCGGGCCTGATCATCGGCATCGTGCTCGCGGCGACGCGCGGCATCGCGGGCCGCGGCCGCTGGATCGGGCTCGGCCTCGCCGGCGGGGCGCTGGGGGCGGGACTGGTCGCGGCTTTCGCGAGCATCATCTCCGACGCTTTCGAGGGCACCGGCCAGGAGCTGCTGAACGCTGGCGTCCTGGCCTCGGCCGTCCTGATGCTGGCCTGGCACAACGCCTGGATGGCGAGCCATGGCCGGGAACTCGCAGCCGAGCTGCGGGCGGTGGGTCATTCCGTTCGGGTAGGCCAGAGGCCGCTCGCCGCGCTCGCAATCGTGGTGGGCGCAGCAACCCTGCGCGAGGGGGCCGAGGTCGTGCTCTTCCTGTACGGCATCGTGGCAGCGGGCACCTCCATGGCGTCGCTGCTGGCTGGCGGCGCGCTGGGGCTCCTGGCCGGCGCCGCGCTGTCGCTGCTGAGCTATGTTGGGCTGTCGGCCATCCCGGCCCGCTACGTGTTCAGCGTGACCACGAGCCTCATCACGCTGCTCGCGGCCGGCCTCGCCGCCCAGGCCGCTCAGTTCGCGAGCGCGGCCGGCCTCATCACGGTGCTCGACCGTATCGTCTGGAACACGTCCAAGATCCTGCCCGAGGACGGCACGCTCGGGCGCATCCTGCACACGCTGATCGGCTACACGGCCAACCCGACGCAGCTGCAGTTGCTGGTCTATGCCGGGACGATTGCCGGGATGCTGGTGCTGATGCGGGTGGCGGGGGCGAAGAGCCGCGCGTTCCGCCCCTCCGCGGTTCCGGCAGTCTGATCAGGTGATCGGAAGTGTCGCGATCTGGGCGGCGCCCGGCCGTGCCATGAGGCGCTCGTACCAGGCGGTCACGTTCGGCCGTTGCTGGATGTCGATCGGCATGTTCAGCGCCCGGTGGGCATAACATCCGACCGCGATGTCCCCGGTCGTGAAAGCCTCGCCGGCCACATAGGCGCGGTTTGCCAGCCAGCGGTCGAGAATGGCCATGTTCTCGTCCGTCTTCTCGACGGAGCGCCGGATCGCCGCCTCGTCCCGCTTCTCGGGCGGTGTGCGGATCAGGCCCCAGAACGCATCCCGTAGGGCCGGCGTGGAAGCGGTCGCCTGCCAGTCCATCCAACGGTCGGCATCGGCGCGGACGCGCAGATCCTCCGGCCACAGCCGCGCCTCCGGGTGCTTCGCCGCGAGGTAGCGGACGATCGCGTTCGATTCCCAGAGAACGAAGCCGTCTTCCTCGAGCGTCGGCACGAGCCCGTTGGGATTCATCGCCCGGTATTCCGGCCCATTCACCACGCCGTGTTCCCCGCCGGCGTCCACGCGCTCGAACGAGGCTCCGATCTCGTCCAGGCACCAGACGAGCTTCTGGACATTGATCGAGGACAGACGACCCCAAACCTTCAGCACGATCCGTTTCCCTCTGTGTCTTTGCGGGCGATTACTTCTCGCCCTCGTTGAGGCTTTCCAGCCAGAGCGCCTGCCGCGCCGTCTCCTGCAGGTGGCAGTCGACTGACAGCAATCCTGCTCCCGTCCCGCCTTCCATCGGCAGCCCGGCTGCGTCGCATTTCTTGTCCCGGAAGGCGATCCAGCTACGCTGGGCGTCGCGCAGGATGTCAGCTCCGGTCAGCGTGCGGCTGCCGCGCTGCGCCTGCTGTTTGCCCGGAGGGCCGGAGAGCGCCGCCTGGTAGGCCGCGTTGAGGCGCTCGTCCCACACCGCGATCTCGCGTCCGCCGCATTCCTTCATGCCGAAGGTCGTCTGGCCCCCCGGCTCCTTGAGGCAGGGTCCCTGGATGGACCCGATGCAGCTCTCCGGGCCGCGCTTGCCGGCCTCCGCTCCCTTGAGGCAGGTCTCGAGACGCGTGCGATCCTGAGGCGACGCCTTGTCCTGCGCGGACGCGCCCCAGGCCGCCAGTCCGACGACGGCTGCCGCGACCCAGGGAGCGAGGCGCCTCACGCGCTCTTCTCGAACAGCTCCCGGCCGATCAGCATCCTGCGAATCTCGCTTGTGCCGGCACCGATCTCGTAGAGCTTGGCGTCGCGCAGCAGGCGCCCGGTCGCGTAATCGTTGATGTAGCCGTTGCCCCCCAAAAGCTGGATGGCGTCGAGCGCGCATTGCGTCGCCTTTTCGGCCGCGTAGAGGATCGCGCCGGCGGCGTCCTCACGGGTGGTCTCGCCGCGGTCGCAGGCCTTGGCGACCGCGTACACGTAGGCCTTGCAGGCGTTCATGGTCACGTACATGTCCGCGACCTTGCCCTGGACGAGCTGAAA
>JAQGJZ010000532.1 GCA_028290385.1 Enterovirga sp. | reverse complement strand
GACGACAACTCGCTGTCGGAGGAGGTCGAGCTCCTGAAGCGCATGCTTCAGGAGTGAGCGGGCGCGGGGCGGCCTAGCGGGCGATCAGCGCGACGCCCGCCCCGAGCAGGAGAACGCCGCCGATCCGGCTGAGATCGGCGGGGTGGCGCGGCACCCCGAACAGGCCGAAATGGTCGATCACGACCGAAGCCGCCATCTGGCCAGCGAGGATCAGGGCCAGGGTCGCGGCCGCGCCGAGCCGTGGCAGCACCGCGACCGCAACCGCGATGTAGGCCACGCCGAACAGGCCGGCACCCCAGGACAACCATGAGCTGGCGCCGACCTGCGCGGCGCCCGGAACCGGCTGCCGGGTGACGACGATCAGCAGCGTCAGGGCCAGAAGGCCGCCGAGATAGCTGACGAAGAGGGCCCAGAGCGCCGAGTCGAGCGCGCTCCTGAGGTTGGCCACCAGCGCCTGCTGCACGATGATGCTGGCGCCGGCCGCGAGGCTGAGCGCCGCCAGGATAACGAAGTGCAGGGAGGGCATGCCCGCAACCTTGCTGGGGCGGAAACCGGCGGACGGGGAATGGCTCCCCGCCGCCCGGGATCACAGGATCAGATGACGACGGTGCGGAGCGTGCCGACGCCGTCCACCCCGCCCTCGAGCACGTCGCCGCGCTTCACGGCCGCGACCCCCGCGGGGGTGCCGGTCATGATCAGGTCGCCCGCCCGCAGCGTGAACAGTGTCGACAGGTAGGCGATCATCTCGGGAATCGACCAGATCAGGTCGGCAAGGTCGCCCTGCTGCCGGGTCTCGCCGTTCACGTTCAGCCAGATGCGCCCCTTCGCGGGATGCCCGATGGCCGAGCTGCGCTTCAGGTTGGAGCAGGGGGCAGAATGCTCGAACCCCTTCCCCGTGTCCCAGGGCCGGCCCATCTTCTTGGCCTCGCCCTGCAGGTCGCGGCGGGTCATGTCGAGGCCGACCGCGTAGCCGAACACGTGGTTCAGCGCCTCGGCCTCCGGGATGTTGTCGCCGCCGGACTGAAGCGCCGCCACGAGCTCGATCTCATGGTGCACGTCCTTTGTCTGGGCCGGATACGGGAAATCGTTCCCGTCGACCACCAGCGTGTCCGCCGGCTTGGAGAAGAAGAAGGGCGGCTCGCGGTTCGGATCGTGCCCCATTTCCCGGGCATGCTCGGCATAGTTGCGGCCGACGCAATAGATCCGGTGCACGGGAAAGCGCGCCGCCTCCCCCTCGATGCCGAGGCTGACGACCGGGGGCGGCTCGAACACATACGTCATGGAGGATGGTGCCTCGTTGGGGGTGGACAGCGTCTTAGCGCCGCGCGCTTCGCGTGACCATCCGGGCGCGACGCTGGACGGGGTTGTCGAACGCGCCCGTCCGGATTATGTAGCACGCCTTGCGACGGCGCCCCGGCTCCGGCCGCCTTCCGACATTTCTGGAACCCAGCATCCCGAGTCGACGACGGCTCGACCCGGAGACGAGCGCCATGAAGATCCGTTGTTCGCTGAAATCCGTCCGCGGCCGCCATCGCGACAACCAGATGGTCCGCCGTAAAGGCCGGATCTACATCATCAACAAGACCCAGAAGCGCTACAAGGCCCGCCAGGGCTGAGCCCGAATCCCTTGCCGATGTGCGCCAGCGCACATCGGTGGGTCGGGAGCGCGTGCCACCTTTCCGCTCACTGGGCAGGAGGGGCACGTGCGGAGCTTTTTCAGGTTGCTGCGAACCCGTCTCGCGCGGCTCGCCATCCGGCGCCGGCCTCGGCCGACCAGGCCGGCTGACCCGTCGGCGCCCGGCCCAGCCGCGCCAGACCGGACGACGATTCTCAGCTACGACAGTTTTCGCTGATCGCCCCTCCCCCCGGGGACGCGGGCGCGATCGCGCCGGTGCACGCCACAATGCGGCGCCGATTGCCAACCCGCACGGGGCCTGCTTAGACCGGGCCCGTTTTCCACGCGCGGGCTCCCTCTGACATGACGACGCACAAGCTCCTCTTTCTTCCCGGCGACGGCATCGGGCCGGAGGTGGCGCGCGAGGTCGGCAAGATCCTCGCGCTGCTCCAGGATGCCGGCATCGCCGGGTTCGAGACCGAGGAGGAGCTGGTCGGCGGCGCCGCGATCGACGCGCATGGCGTTCCGGTCACGGACGCGACCGTGAGGCTCGCGGGCGAGGCCGATGCGGTTCTGTTCGGCTCCGTCGGGGGCCCGAAATGGGCCGGCGTGCGCTACGAGCACCGGCCCGAAGCCGGCCTGCTGCGGCTGCGCAAGGACCTTGGCCTGTTCGCCAACCTGCGCCCCGCCATCTGCTACCCCGCGCTTTCGGCAGCCTCCTCGCTGAAGCCGGAGCTGGTCGAGGGTCTCGACATCCTGATCGTGCGCGAGCTCACGGGCGGCGTGTATTTCGGCGAGCCGAAGGAGATCGTGACGCTGGAGAACGGCGAGAAGCGCGCCGTCGACACGCAGATCTACACGACCGGCGAGATCGACCGGATCGCGCGCGTCGCCTTTGAGCTGGCGCGCAAGCGCCGCAACAAGGTCTCGTCCGCCGAGAAGCACAACGTCATGAAGTCGGGCGTCCTCTGGAAGGAGGTCGTCACCCGGGTCCACGCGGCCGATTATGCCGATGTCGAGCTCGAGCACGTGCTCGCAGACAACTGCGCCATGCAGCTCGTGCGCCGGCCCAAGCAATACGACGTGATCGTCACCGACAACCTGTTCGGCGACATCCTGTCCGATGCGGCCGCCATGCTGACCGGCTCGCTCGGCATGCTGCCCTCGGCCTCGCTCGGGGCGGAAGACGCATCCGGCCGCCGGGCCGCGCTGTACGAGCCCGTGCACGGCTCCGCGCCCGACATCGCCGGGCAGGGCCTCGCGAACCCGCTCGCCATGATCGGCTCGCTCGGCATGGCGCTGCGCTACTCGCTCGGGCTCGGCGACGTCGCGGACCGCCTGGAACAGGCGGTGGCGCAGGTGCTGGATTCGGGGCTCAGGACCCGCGATATCGCGAGCCCGGGGCAGAATGCGCTCGGCACCGCCGAGATGGGCGACGCGGTGCGCGACGCCCTGAAGCCGCTGCTCGGCTAGACCCGCGGCCTACCAGTCGCCGGGCCCGCCGAACGAGCCGTCGAGATCGACGGGCCCGAGCTCGTTGCGCGCGCCCACGAAGGGCCCGCCGATCGGGTCTGGCAGCGTGCCCTCGCCGAAGCGGTCGCGCATGTTCTGCCAGGGCGGGCTCAGGTAGTAGGAGATCATCTGCCCGCGTGCGCTCGCCGGGTTGATGGCCGAGCCCGGCGAGGTCACGTTGCCGGCATCGAGCCAGCTGCGCGGGCGAACGTTGAGGCGGAGCGGCTCGGCGACGCTGGCCGCGGTCCCGGCCAGGGTCAGGCCGAGGCAGGCGGCCGCCAATAAAGCTGTACGACGCATTGCTTGAACCTCATCTGGTAAAGACGAGGCGCGGGGCCCCGCTTTTCTCGCGGGATCAAGAGTGCAGAAGCAGAAAAGGTTCCTCGCCGCGGATTGCGCCGGAGAACCCCAGGACGTGGCGCTGATGCGGCGCTAGCCGAGAACTTCGCTGCGCTTGGCGAGCGAGCGGTCGAGCTCCTCGCGCATGTGCTTCAGCACCCCGTCATCGGCCGCGTGCAGAATGCGGCGCAGCTCGCCGGCCGCGATCAGCCGCGGCACGAGAACGTGATCCGCGCCCGCCGCATGGAGGCGCCCGATATCGGCCATCACGTCGGCATGCGCGATGATGGTGGCGGTTGGGTTGATGGAGCGGAGCTGGCGCACGAGGCGCTCGTTCGACACCCCTTTCAGCAGGTAGTCGGGAATGGTCGAGACCAGGATCTCGGCCTGCGCGATCTCCGAATGGATCAGCGTTTCGCGCTGGCTGATATCGCCGTACTGAACCCGGATGCCCCGTTCGGTCAGACCGCGCAGCACCACGGGGTTGAAATCGACGACCTTCAGGTTCTCGAGGAGCACGCGGTCGTCCGCCCGCTCGAGCTCGGCGATCAGGGAGCTCGCGGTGCGGAAGAAGCCGAGCAGCACGATGCGGGGCGCCTTCGCTTCGCCCTCATCGGCGCCCGCATCGAGGTCGCGCAGCCCAAACCGCTTCAGCAGCCGCACGGTCGGCCGTGAGATCCGGTTCGAGTTCGTGATCGCGAAGGTGGACAGCACGGCGAGCAGCACGAACGCGAAGGAGGTCGCGTTCTTTGTCTCCACCGTGACGTGCCCGGCCGCAAAGCCGAGCTGCATCAGCACGAGCGAGAACTCGCTGATCTGCGCGAGGTTCAGGGCGGGCAGGAAGCTCGCCCGGATCCCCTGCCCCATCGCGTAGAGCGGCGGCATGGTGGTGAGCAGCCGGCTCACGACCGTGAAGGCCGCAAGGGCGAGCGCGGTTTCGAGCACGCCCCAGCTCGGCAGCGGGATCGTCATGCCGAGCCCGACGAAGAAGAGCGTGACGAAGAAGTCGCGCAGGCTCGTCACCTTGGCCGTGACATCGAGCGCATACGGGAAGGTCGAGAGCGACACGCCCGCGATCAACGCGCCCATCTCGCGCGACAGATGCAGGTGGTGCGCGAGTTCGCCGCCCAGAAAGCACCAGGCGAGCGCGCCCACCAGCACCAGCTCCGGCACGCGCGCGACGCCGCGGAAAATGTGCGGCAGCACGTAACGCGAGACGAGCAGCATCGTGGCGACCAGCACCCCGACCCGGACCAGCGAGAGCAGCAGCACGCTGACCCGCAACTCGTTGAGGCTCGGCTGCACGGCCAGAAACAGGATCACGGCGAGATCCTGCAGCACCAGAATGCCGAGCGTGATGCGGCCGGGCAGCGTGTCGAGCTCGCGCTTCTCGTACAGCACCTTGACGATGATCACGGTCGAGGAGAGCGCCGCCGCGATGCCGAGATAGAGCGCGTCCCAGGTCCCTCCCCCGAGCCGTTCGCCCAGCGCCAGAAAGACCAGCACGCCGACGAGGCTGCCGCCCAAAATCTGCACGCCGGCGGTGGCCAGGATCGTCTTGCCCGAGCTCAAAACCTTTTTGAGGTCGATCTCGAGCCCGATCATGAAGAGCAGGAAGATCAGGCCGAGCTCCGAGATCGCCTCGATGCTCTCCTGCGACTGCACGAGGGCAAACCCGTTCGGGCCCACCGCAAAGCCGCCGATCAGGTATGCCAGGATCACGGGCTGCCGGGCGAAATGGGCGACGACGCCCAGCGCCCAAGCGGCGATCGTACAGACGGCGATATCCTGGAGGAACCCGTGCATGGTTCCGCTATAGCGGCGAGCGGGCCGTTCTCAATGTCGGAACCCGCAACAAACGCGACGTCATGGGCAAAAAACCCGCTCGACGGCCTTAAGCCGGAGCCGGCCTCATAGAATAGACGGGTTCATTCCTTGATGAGCGCCCCTGCTGACCTCCTCATCCGAAATGTCTTCGACCACGGTATCCACGCTCACGCGCCCGGCCCTCCAGCCCTCGGTACGGCCGCAGCGCGCTTGACAGTCTTAGGAATATAGTCTAGATCCCGCTCGTCCTCTTCGCCGAGGGGCGCTCTCGCGAGGCGTCGTGTGGGTGGAAGAGGATGCGGCGCCTGCGGGCGGGTTTCGCGAACCCGCACTCGGGGAGCCGGACCAGCGCCGCCCTCCGGGCACTACGGCCCGGGCGCCAGTGCAGCATGGCTTAGGCTTTTCCGTCCGCAAGGGCGGGAAGGCTGACGAGCGGCAGGTCCGGTGCAAAATCGCCGCTCGTGCCGGGCGCAAGCCCGGACGTGGTGCAGCGAGGCCGAGGTCCCCGGGTCAGGCCCGGGGATGACGGCGGAGATGCATCGCGGGGACGCCGAAAGGCTCTCCAAACAAAAAATGATCGAGCGTTTCGGCGTCCCACGCCCCTCGCTTGTTCTTTGAACCACCAAGACACCAGACCCCGGGCCGGGGCGGCATGCGCGTGGGCGGTGGCGCGGAAGCCCGGATCCAGCCCGCACCGGACCCTCCGGGGGCCGGCTCTCGCCCTTGAGCGGCGTCGATCCGCCCCACCTTTTTCTTGACTTTTGCGCCCCCTACATGTTGCTCACACGGGAGCGGGCGAGACCCGCGAGGCCATGGCTCCGATGCGACCCCTGACGATGTCGCCGAAACCGGTGAAAGCGCCGCCGAAAACGCGGATTCGCTGACACTCGCCATCTGCCGTCCCGCCCGAGCGGGATTTTATCGCACCGCCTCGGAATGGCGGGCCGGATATCCAGGAGACACAAATGGGCTTCAAGGTCGCCGTGGTCGGCGCGACAGGCAATGTCGGTCGCGAGATGCTGAACATTCTCGATGAGCGCGCCTTTCCGGCCGACGAGGTCGTCGCGATCGCGTCCCGCCGCTCCATCGGGCAGGAGGTCTCGTTCGGCGACCGGACCCTCAAGTGCAAGGCGCTGGAGGATTACGACTTTTCCGACATCGATATCTGCCTGATGTCGGCCGGCGGCGAGGTGTCGAAGACCTGGTCCCCGAAGATCGGCCAGCAGGGCGCGATCGTGATCGACAATTCCTCCGCCTGGCGCACCGACCCGGACGTGCCGCTGGTGGTGCCGGAGGTGAACGCGGATGCGGTCCGCGGCTTCACCAAGAAGAACATCATCGCCAACCCGAACTGCTCGACCGCGCAGCTCGTCGTCGCCCTGAAGCCGCTGCACGACGCCGCGACGATCACGCGGGTCGTCGTGTCGACCTACCAATCCGTCTCCGGCGCCGGGAAGGAGGGCATGGACGAGCTCTTCAACCAGACCAAGACCGTCTACTCGCTCGGCCAGATGGAGAGGAAGAAGTTCCCGAAGCGCATCGCCTTCAACCTCATCCCGCAGATCGACGTCTTCATGGAGGACGGCTTCACGAAGGAAGAGTGGAAGATGGTGGTCGAGACCAAGAAGATCCTCGATCCGAAGATCAAGCTGGTCGCCACCTGCGTGCGCGTGCCGGTCTTCGTCGGCCATTCGGAAAGCGTGAACGTCGAGTTCGAGCGCCCGATCTCGGCCGAGGAGGCGCGCGAGATCCTGCGCGCCGCCCCGGGCATCCTGATCGACGACAAGCGCGAGCCCGGCGGCTACATGACGCCGCACGAGAGCGCGGGCGAGGACGCGGTCTTCATTTCGCGCCTGCGCACCGACCCGACGGTCGACAACGGCATCGCGTTCTGGTGCGTGTCGGACAACCTGCGCAAGGGCGCCGCGCTGAACGCGGTGCAGATCGCCGAGGCGCTGATCAACCGCGGCCTCGTCGGCGACCGCAAGCGGGCCGCCTGACCGGCGGGCGGCCTGACCGGCGGGCTCGCCGCGCCGTCAAGGCCGGCCCGCCGGACTGTCCGCAACCGAGCCCGCCCTTGCCTTCGGGGGCGGGCTTCGCCAATGTTCCGGCCCCTCCTCGTCGAGGAGCGTATCGAGAAGCGCCGGAACGCGCGCCGGTTTTCTAGTCACGGGCACCACAGCCATGAAGGTTACAGTCGAGCGGGCTGCGCTCCTCAAGGCGCTCGGCCACGTGCATCGCGTGGTCGAACGGCGGAACACGATCCCGATCCTGTCCAACGTCCTCCTGCGGGCCGGCGATGGCGGGCTTCGGCTCAAGGCGACCGACCTCGACATGGAGGTCACCGAGGAGGTGGCGGCCGACGTCAGCCAGGCCGGCGCCACGACCGTGCCGGCGCACGTCATCTACGACATCGTCCGCAAGCTGCCCGACGGCGCCCAGGTCTCGCTCGAGATGACGGGCGATACCGGCCAGATGCAGCTCCGCTCCGGCCGCTCGCGCTTCATGCTGCAGGCGCTCGCGGAAGGTGACTTCCCGGACATCGCGGCCGGCGAGATGCCGACCTCGTTCCCGATCGCCGCCGCCGACCTGAAGCGGCTGATCGAGAAGACCCAGTTCGCGATCTCCACGGAGGAGACCCGCTACTACCTCAACGGCATCTACCTCCACGCGGTGGATGGCGAGGACGGGCCGATGCTGCGCGCCGTCGCGACGGACGGGCACCGCCTCGCCCGCATCGAGCTGCCCGCCCCCGCCGGTGCCGTCGGCATGCCCGGCGTGATCGTGCCCCGCAAGGCGGTGGCCGAGATCCAGAAGCTGATCGACGACGCGGCCGAGGACGTCCGGGTCGAACTCTCCCCCGCCAAGATCCGCCTCACCTTCGGGGGCGAAGGCAACGGCGGCGTCGTGCTCACCTCCAAGCTGATCGACGGCACCTTCCCGGATTACCAGCGCGTGATCCCGACCGGGAACGACAAGCTGCTGACCGTGGAACGGGGCGATTTCGCCCGGGCGGTCGATCGCGTGTCGACGATCTCGTCCGAGCGCGGCCGCGCCGTGAAGCTCGCCCTCACCGAGGGCCGCATGACCCTGTCGGTGAACAACCCGGATTCGGGCAACGCGGTCGAGGAGCTCGACGTCGATTACGACGCCGCGCCGCTCGATGTCGGCTTCAATGCGCGCTACCTGCTCGACATCACCGGGCAGCTCGACGGCGACACGGCCCTGTTCAAGCTCGCCGACCCCGGCTCGCCGACCGTGATCCAGGACCGCGAGGGCGCCCCGACCCTTTATGTCCTGATGCCGATGCGGGTGTGACGGCAGCGAGCCGAACGCCCCGCGTCACCCGCCTCGTTCTTCAGGATTTCCGCAGCTACCCGGCGCTCGACCTTCCGGTCTCGCGCGGGCTCGTGGCGCTGGTGGGTGAAAACGGCGCGGGCAAGACCAACCTCGTCGAGGCGCTGTCGCTGTTCGCAGCCGGGCGGGGCCTGCGCCGGGCGGACCTGTCCGAGATGGCCCGCACCGGTTCGGCGCGGTTCGCGGTCTCGATCACGCTTGATACGCCCGCGGGCGAGCACCGGCTCGGCGTCGGGATGGAGCCGGGCGAGGCGGGCCGGGCCGTGCGCCGCTGCCGGATCGACGGCGCCGACGCAGCCTCGAGCGCGGCCTTCGACGAATACCTGCGCGTCGTCTGGCTGACGCCCGATCTGGACGGGCTGTTTCGCGGGCCGGCCGGCGATCGGCGCCGCTTTCTGGACAGGCTGGTCCTCGCCACCGACGCCCGCCACGGGGCGCGCGTGAACGCGCTCGACCGTGCGCTGCGCTCGCGCAACCGCCTGTTGGAGGATGGCTACGCCGACCAGGCCTGGCTGGACGCGGTCGAACGGGAGCTCGCCGAACTCGCGATCGCGGTCGCGTCCGCCCGGCGCGAAACGGTGGAGCGGCTCGATGCACAGCTCCTGGCTACCCGCGATGATAGCTCGCCGTTTCCCTTCGCCCGGCTGTTGCTCGCCGGCGAACTCGACACATTGATCGCGACCCTGCCGGCCGTCGACGCGGAGGATCGGTACCGGCAGATCCTGCGCGACAACCGGGGCCGCGACGCCGCCGCCGGCCGCACGCTGGTTGGGCCGCAGGCGACGGACCTTGCCGTGCGGCACGGCCCGAAGGACCTCCCGGCCGAGACCTGCTCGACCGGCGAGCAGAAGGCCCTTCTGCTGGGATTGGTGCTCGCCCATGCACGGCTGGTGCAGGCGATGAGCGGCATCGCGCCCCTCGTGCTGCTGGACGAGGTCGCGGCCCATCTCGATCCGCGGCGCCGCGCCGCGCTGTACGACGCGCTCGCAGCGCTCGGCAGCCAGGTCTGGATGACCGGAGCCGACCCGGCGCTCTTTTCGGATCTCGGCACGCGGGCCGACCTGTTCCAGGTCAGCCCCGGACAGGTCGTGCCCGCGGCCGTTTAGGCGCTACTCGCCGGCTTGCGACTTCAGGCTGCTTCGCTCGCCGGAATCGTCCGACATCGGCATCGCGAGGCCGCTGGCATTTCCGATCGCCGGGCCGCCGAGGGTCTCGTCGAAGTTGCGGCGATTGCCGGCGTGGTCGTGGTACTGCTCGGTCTGGATCGTCTTGCTGTCGAGGCCACGCTCGCTGCTGTGCTGCTTCTTGTCCCGGTTCGAGAGAACCATGTTTTCCTCGAGGATCCCCTCGGGAAGTTCCGTCATCGCCCCCGTGCCTGAGCCCTTGCCCTGGGTGGCCGGACCCATATGCGTCTTGCTGGCATTCGCCACTTCGGTTCTCCCTGGCTGTGTGCGAGGGACAACGCGGGACGCGGCAGGTTGCTCCGCGGCGCTTCGCTCAGGGACGACCGGTCACACGGCCTCGCTGATCGGCGGCGCCAGCGTGACCGCCTTCGAATCCTGCTCCCAGGAATCCGCATAGCCGCGCGTTTCCATGTCGTGCACGACCTTCATCAGAAGGCGCAGCCCCATGGGCGCGAGCGCACGCTGCCACAGCGTGCGGGCATCGTCCTCGGGGTAGACGAAGCACCAATCCTGGGCCGCGAGCGCCCCGGCATCCATGCCGCCGGACAGATGGTAGATGCTGCCGCCAGCGATCGGGTCCCGCTCCTTGATCGTCCACTCGACCGCGGCCATGCCGCGGTGGCGCGGCAGCAGCGACGGGTGGTAGCCGATCGAAGCGATCCGCGCCTTCTTGCGCGCATCCGCCGTCACGAAGGCATGCGTGTGGGCCGCGATGATCGCGTCCACCTCGTCGGCCGGGATGTCCTCGCCGACGACGCGTCGGGGCTCCTCGGCCGTCACGAGCGGGACGCCGGCTGCGCGGGCCGCCTTGGCCAGGGTGTCCTCGCCGTTGGTCGCGGTCACGACCACGTCGTGGCCGGCCTCCCGAAGCAAGCGAAACACCTCCGCGCCGAACCAGCGCGTTCCGACAAGTGCGATCTTCATGGGGCCGCCGATAACCCTTTCCCTCTGCATTGCAAATCTGCAGACGCGACGCCGAGGCAATTTGCGCACCGGTGCCGCCGATAGTATCCCCCCGCGGTGAGGCTAAAACGGCGACATGGCGACGGGCAGACGGCAGAGGCCCTGCCCGACGGGGACACGCGCGCGCTGGTGCTCCGCCTCTGGCGCGAGTGGCTGAGCCCGCATCGCGGCTCGCTGGCGCTCGTGCTGGCCCTCGTGATCGTGATCGCCTGTGCGACGG
Source organism: Enterovirga sp. (assembly GCA_028290385.1). Lineage (GTDB taxonomy): Bacteria > Pseudomonadota > Alphaproteobacteria > Rhizobiales > Beijerinckiaceae > Enterovirga. Next base: position 1,779 of record JAQGJZ010000532.1, on the reverse strand, counting down.
GACTCTATCCCGTGCTGATCAAGGCCGCCTTCGAGGCGTTCACGAATCGCTCCGGCACCGGGGCCCCGATCAAGATCAACCTGATCGTGCGCCGCTTCGTCGTGGACCGGCAGCAGGCCATCGTGCTGGCGCCCGTGCTTGTCGTCCTGGTCACCGCCGTGAAGGGCTTTGCCCTCTACGCCATGACCGTGCTGACGAACCGCGTGGTCACGCGCGTCGAGGCGGACATGCAGTCGGCGCTCTACGCGCATCTGATCGACGCCGACCTCGCCCAGCTCGGGCGCGAGAGCGCAGCGTCCCTGACGCAGCGTTTCACGGCCGATTTCCACTACATTCGTGACGCGCTGACGCGTCTCTCGACCGTGGCACTGCGCGAGGCCGCGACGGTCACGGCGCTGGTCATCGCGATGATCGCGATCGACCCGCTCCTCACCCTGATCGCGGGGATCGCCGCGCCGTTCTTCGCCCGCCCGGTTGCCCGAATCGGCAAGAAGCTGCGGCGGAACGCGACCTCCAGCCAAGAGCAGATCGGTCGCATGGCCGGGCTCGTGTCCGAAAGCCTCGCCGGCGCCCGGATCGCCAAGACCTTCGGTCTCGAGGGCTACCTGAAAGCGCGCACACGCCAGACCTTCGAGGACATCCGCCGCCTGAAGATGAAGGCGGCCAATATGCGGGCCCGGCTCGACCCCCTGCTGGAGGTGGCTGGTGGGGTCGCGGTCGCCCTCGTTCTGTCGTTCATCGGCTGGCGCATTCTGGACGGGCGCTCGACCGTGGGCGACTTCGCGGGCTTCATCACCGCCCTGATCATGGCCGCCCAGCCCGTGCGCGCGCTCGGCAACCTGAACGCCATCCTGCAGGAGGCAGCGTCCGCGCTGAAGCGCTACTTCGGCATTCTCGACGAGCAGCCCGAGATCCGGAACCGCCCGAACGCGAAGCCGCTCGCAATCACGGGCGGCGCGATCCGCTTCGAGAATGTCAGCTTCGCCTACCGCGAGGGCCAGGCCGCGGTCGAAGGGATCTCAATCGAGGTCCCGGCGGGACGAACGACAGCGCTCGTCGGCCGCTCGGGGTCGGGAAAATCGACGGTGCTGTCGCTCGTTCCGCGGCTTTACGACCCCACCGCCGGCCGCGTGCTGATCGATGGGCAGGACCTCCGGGACGTCACGCTGGAGAGCCTGCGTGCCTCGGTGGCCGTGGTGAGCCAAGAGATCGTGCTGTTCGACGACACGCTGCGCGCCAATATCCGCTTCGGCCGGGCCGGCGCAAGCGAGGACGAGATCATTGCGGCAGCCCAGGCCGCCGCCGCGCATGACTTCATCATGGCGCTGCCCGAGGGCTACGACACCCGCGTCGGCCCCGGCGGCGTGGGGCTGTCGGGCGGCGAGCGCCAGCGCGTCTCGCTCGCGCGGGCGTTTCTGAGGAACGCGCCCATCCTGCTTCTGGACGAGCCGACGAGCGCGCTCGACGCGGAAGCGGAACTGCAGGTGCAGACCGCGCTGAAGCGCCTGATGGAGGGCCGCACGACCCTCGTCATCGCACACCGGCTCTCGACCATTCGCGAAGCGGATCTGATCGTCGTCATGGATGCTGGCCGCGTCGTGGAAACCGGCACGCATGGCGCGCTCCGGTCCGGCAGCGGCATCTATGCCCGGCTGCAGCGGCTGCAGCTCGGGGGCGAGGTCCTGGCTATTCCCGGCGAATAAGCCGGTCTGCCACGAGGGTCGACCAGAAACGCGGCTTGAACCGCTGCCGCAGGGTGGCGGGGTCGTAGATGCGCTC
>JAQGJZ010000401.1 GCA_028290385.1 Enterovirga sp. | reverse complement strand
TGGCGTTCGCTGGACGGCGGCAGCTTCTCCCTCCACGGCTTGGCGCCTCTGCCAGCCGTGATCGGTCGCACGCTCGGGCTGGTGCCGCCCGGTCCCGTATGGGTGTTCGATCGCGCCACCACGATCGAAGCCGTGTTCTCGGCGGAAGCGCTCAGCTCGATCGGCGAGGAGGGCGCGCTCGGGTCGGATGGCCTGTTCGCGCTCCAGGGCCCGAATGGCGCTTGGGAGGTGATGTCGGTCGCCTCGGCCGAACTGATCGGGCCCCGCCGTTACCGGTTGTCCGGGCTGCTCCGGGGCCTCGGCGGGACCGAGCGGCTTGCCGCCCGGAGCGTGCCGGCCGGCGCGACCCTCGTCCGGCTCGACGAAGCCGTGATCCCCGTCGCCAGCTACCCGGCCGATCTCGGCCGCACCTGCGTGTATCGGATCGGCGCGGCGGACCGGGACCACGCCGATCCGCACGCGATCGAACTCACCGCGACGATTGGGGCCACGGCTCTCATCCCGCTCGCGCCCGTCCACCTCCGGGGCAAGCGCCAGCCGGGCGGAATCGAGATCAGCTGGATTCGCCGCACTCGGCGCGGCGGCGACAATTGGGAGCTGGCCGAGGTGCCGCTTGCCGAGGAGCGCGAGGCTTATCGCGTCGAGATCCTCGGCGGTTCGGCCGTTCTGCGCCGCTTCGAGGTGACCGCACCCGCAGCGCTCTACCTCGACGCGCATGAACTCGCCGATTTCGGCGCGCCGCAGAGCAGTCTTTCCGTTCGCGTCGCCCAGCTCAGCGCCGCTGTCGGAGCCGGGCATCCCGCGCAAGCCACCCTCTCGCTCATCTAGTCGGGGTCACCATGTCCGAGACGCCGAACCTCGCCTTGCCGCTGCTTGCCGCGGCGCAGGCGCAAAAGCACGTCACGCACAACGAGGCGCTGCTCGCGCTCGACGCGCTCGTGCAATGCACGGTGCTCGACCGCGATCTTGCGGCCCCTCCGACATCGCCCGGGGAGGGCGACCGGTACATCGTCGCGTCCTCGCCGAGCGGCGCCTGGGCCGGCCATGCCGGGGAGATCGGGGCGTTCGCGGCGGGCTCCTGGCGCTTCTACGCACCGGGCCCGGGGTTCCTGGCCTTCGTGGCCGACGAGGCCGTCCTCCTTTTGCGCGAGACGACTGGCTGGGTGCCGGCTGTGCCGAGCGCGTTGCAGAACCTGACGCGGCTGGGCCTCGGAACCACGGCGGATGCTGCCAACCCCTTCTCGGCAAAGCTCAACAAAGCGTTCTGGACGGCCCTCGGCTCCGGGGAGGGCGGCAGCGGGGATCTGCGCTACACGCTGAACAAGGAGGGCGCTGCGAATGTCCTCTCGCTGCTGTTCCAGAGCGCCTATGGCGGCCGGGCTGAACTCGGCCTCATCGGTGACGACGAGGTGGTGCTGAAGGTCTCGGGGGACGGCTCCGCCTGGGCCGAGGCCTTGCGGGTGAAACCGGACGGCGCAGTGGGGCTGGGCACCGCGACCGTGCCGGAGCGCCTGACGGTTGCGGGCAACATCGCGCCGGCGACCGACAACGCGCACTCCCTCGGGACCGGAACGCGGAGGTTCTCCGCGGTCTACGCGACGACCGGAACGGTCAGCACCTCGGACCTGCGTGCCAAGCGGGACGTGGCGCCCCTCGTGCCCGAACTCGCTCTGGCGCTGCTGGGCGCGGCCCCGCCGATCTCGTTCCGCTGGCGACAGGGCGAAGCGGGGCGGCATTTCGGCTGGGCCGCCCAGGATTGGGCGGCTGCGCTGGAGAGCCTGCCTGGCGAGATGGGCCTTCTCGTGCGGTTGGTGCCGGACGACGCGGAGGGCGAACTCGGGCTCCGGCCGGATCAGATCACCGCACTTCTGCACGCGGCGGTGCTGAACCTCCGCGACGAGCTCGCCGCGGTGAAAGGGCGCCTGGCCGCGCTGGAGGCGGCAGCTACCTGACGCGCCAGGAGCTTGGCCACCAGCCGTTCTGCTCCGCGGCCACGACGAGAACGATCACGGCAAGCGTCGCCACGATGATCACGGGCCAGCGCGACAGCGGCATGCCGCGCCCGACGAGGAACAGGACGGCCAGCATCGCGGCCAGCGAGACGATCCACACCATCCGGAAAACGTAGAGCAGCTTCGAGCGCTCGACCAGCCGGTCCGGCCGGCACCTTCATCGCAGCGGAGAACGGTATGGCGGCCGACACATTCGACCGAGCGCTGGCGCTCGTCCTCGATCTGGAGGGTGGTTTCGTCGACCATCCCAGGGATCCCGGAGGAGCGACCAACCTTGGCGTCACCCGGGCCACCCTCGCCAAGGCGCGAGGCCGCCCGGTCACCGTGTCCGACGTGAGAGCGCTCACCCGGGCGGAGGCGGGCACGATCTACCGCCGGTCCTACTGGGATGCGGTGCGGGGCGACGATCTACCGGCCGGCCTGGATCTCGCGGTGTTCGACTATGCCGTGAATTCCGGGCCGTCGCGGGCCGTCCGTTCTCTCCAGGCGGTCCTCGGGACGGTTCAGGACGGGCGGATCGGCCCGAAGACGATCGCGGCCGCGGCCGCCCGAAACACCGCCGAGACCGTAAGGGCGCTGACGCGCGAGAGGCTCCGGTTTCTTCGCGCGCTCTCGACCTGGCCGGTCTTCGGCCGCGGCTGGACGTCCCGCACCACCCGAGTCGAGGCAGCGGCGCTCGCAGCCGCGGCAGCTGCGCCCTCCGCGCCGCAAACCATTCTCAGCAGCTCGCAACCGAGAGAGGAGACGAGACACATGGGTGAAACCAAAAGCCCGCTCGCCAGTCGCACCGTCTGGGCGAACATCATCGGACTGGGCTCGCTGGCGCTCGGAACGGCGGGCGTGCAGACGGGGGCGCTCGACCAGAGCGGGCTCGCCGAGGCCCTCGCTCAGGTCGCGGCCGGGATCAGCTTCATCGCTTCGACCTATTTCCGGTTGCAGGCCACGAAACAGATCACGCCCGCGGTGAAGTGACGTTTCGCGTTCACGACGAGTTCAGGGGCGCGGTGCGACGCTTTGAGAATGCGCCGCGCCCTTTCCGGCTTCTTCTTCTTGGCCGCCGCCTTCGGGCCGGCGATGGCGGCCGATCGGCACGTCGATCCGCCCTGCTTGTCCACGGGGGACACCGTCGAAATCCTGGGCGCGCACGGGGTCGTCAACCCGAGTGAGGCGCTGCTGCATGTGCGGCGGGCCGTGCCCGACTCGGAGGTGCTGCGGGCATCGCTCTGCCGGGAGACGGACACGCTCGTCTATCGTATCATGTTGCTGACCAGGGATGGGCGGATCGTGCGTGTCACCGTCGATGCTCCATCCGGCAAAGTCGTCACGATCCACTGACCTTTCAGGCCGCCCGTGCGTCTCCTCCTCGTCGAAGATGATCGCAATTTGAACCGGCAAGTCGCCGCCGCCTTGAGCGACGCTGGCTATGCCGTCGACAAGGCTTTTGAGGGCGAGGAAGGACAGTTCCTCGGAGAGACGGAGCCGTACGATGCCGTCATCCTGGACCTGGGGCTCCCCGGGATCGACGGCGTCTCAGTCCTGACCAACTGGCGCCGGGCCGGGCGCAAGATGCCCGTTCTCATCCTGACCGCCCGCGACCGCTGGAGCGACAAGGTCCAGGGTTTTGATGCCGGTGCGGACGACTATCTGGCCAAGCCGTTCCACATGGAGGAGCTGCTCGCGCGCATCCGCGCGTTGCTGCGCCGCGCGACCGGCCATGCGACCAGCGAACTCGTATCCGGCACCGTCCGCCTGGATACGCGGTCGGGCCGGGTCACGGCCGACGGCACGCCGGTGAAGCTCACCTCGCACGAGTACCGGCTGCTCTCCTACCTGATGCACCATTCCGGGCGGATCGTGTCGCGCGGCGAGCTCACCGAGCATCTCTACGACCAGGATTTCGACCGCGATTCCAACACGATCGAAGTCTTTGTCGGCAGGCTCCGGAAAAAGCTCGGGGTCGACCTCATCCAGACGGTTCGCGGGCTGGGATACCTGGTCGAGTCGGGTGCGAAGGCCGACGCCTGAGGGCAGGGCCTTGCGACCTATGCGCCTTCTCGCCGGCCGCTCCATCGCGGTCCGTCTGGCCGCGTCCTCCCTGTTCTGGAGTTCGCTCATCCTGCTCATCGCCGGGCTGATCCTCTCGGCCCTGTATCGGCAGGCGACGGAGCGCGCCTTTGACGAGCGCCTCCTCGTTTATGCCAACGACCTCGCGGCAGATCTCGTCAGTCCCGGCGACCAGGACCAGCGCGGCCTCGGCAGCCTCGGCGATCCCCGTTTCGATCTGCCGCTCTCGGGCTGGTACTGGCAGGTCGGGCGGCTCGACGCGAAACCCCGGGATATCCGCGGATCGCGCTCGCTCCTCGGCAACCCGCTTCCCATGCTGGCCGACAGCTCGCCGGACCGGCGCTTCGGCGACATCCGCAAGGACTACGCCGCCGGGCCGGAGGGGCGGTTTCTGCGCGTCCTCGAACGCGACATCGACCTCGGCGAGGACGGGCGCTTCGTGGTGCGCATCGCCGGACCGGCCGACGAGATTTCCGAGGCTCAGCGCCGGTTCATCGCCGCGCTGGTGGTCACGTTCCTGCTGCTTGGGGCGGCACTTGGCCTGTCCACCCTGTTCCAGATCCGGTTCGGGCTCAAACCGCTCCTCGACCTGCGCGCGGCCGTGGGCTCGATCCGGCGCGGGCAGTCGGAGCGGATCCGCGGCGATTACCCGAGCGACATCGCGCCGCTTGCGGAGGAACTGAACCTGCTGCTCGAGGCGAACCGCGAGATCCTGGAGCGTGCGCGAACGCAGGTCGGCAACCTGGCACACGCGTTGAAGACGCCGCTCAGCGTGATCATCAACGAGGCGACGGACCCGACACCCGAGTTCACGGCGCGGGTTCGCGAGCAGGCCGCCATCATGCGCGAGCAGATGGACTATTACCTCAATCGCGCCCGCGCAGCGGCGCTCGCGGGCACGCTTGGCGCCGTCACCGAAGTCGGGCCGGTCCTCGAGGCGCTCGCGCGCACCTTCGGCAAGATCTACCGCGACAAGCAGCTCGCTCTGGACGTCAGCGCGGTGGAAGGGCTGCGGTTTCGGGGCGAGCGGCAGGATCTCGAGGAGATGGCGGGAAATCTCGTCGACAACGCCTGCAAATGGGCCGACTCCCGCGTCGAGGTCCGGGCGGAGCTCGACACGGAGAATGGGCGCTCCATCCTGCGCATCTCGGTTGAGGATGATGGGCCCGGCCTCCCGGCCGAGGCGCGCGTCGAGGCGATGAAGCGGGGCAGGCGTCTCGATGAGACGAAGCCCGGCTCGGGTCTGGGCCTGTCGATCGTGTCGGAACTGGCCGGGATCTATGGCGGCAAGCTGGAGCTCGGCCCCTCGCGGCTGGGCGGCGCCCGCGCCGAACTCGAGGTCGCCGGCGATCTCTCGACTTGACGGACGCCTCACCGGAAGCAAGTTGCGTGTGGCCACGTGCCACCTTCGGCTTATTTTCCGCAACGCGTATGTGAGGTCATGCTCCTCTGGGTCGTCATGGCGTTGATGACGGGGGCCGCCGTCATGGCGGTACTCTGGCCGCTGTCCCGCCGCGTGAGTGGGGCCGAGATCGATTCTCGTGGCGATGTGGAGTTCTACCGCGACCAGCTGGCCGAGATCGAGCGCGAACTCGATCGTGGGTTGCTGTCAGGAGATCAAGCGGACGCAGCGCGTGCGGAAGCCGGCCGCCGGCTGCTGAGGGCGCATGCGGATGCACAGCCTGCTCTCGCCTCCACGGGCGAGCCCGCTTTGCGTCGGCGCCGGGCTGCAGCCGCCTTCAGTCTCTCCATCATCCCGCTGATCGCGCTCGCCGTGTACGGCGCGCTCGGCTCCCCGCAGACGCCGTTCCGTGCGGAGAAGGCGGGCGCGATGGCCGATGTCGCGCGTGACCTTGGGAGCGCCCTGGCCCGCATCGAGAGCCACCTCGCCGCGCAGCCGGAGGACGGCCGCGGCTGGGACGTGATTGCGCCCGTCTATCTTGGGGCGGGGCGCTACGACGACGCCGTGAAGGCCTATGCGGCGGCGCGGCGGATCCAGGGCGATACGGTGGACCGCCTGAACGGGCATGGCGAGGCACTCGTCTCCGCCGCAGGCGGCGTGGTCTCGGCCGAGGCCGCCGGAATATTTGCGCGCGCGCTGGCGCTGGATCCGGGCTCGGCGAAGGCTCGGTTCTATGGTGCGCTGGCTGCCGAACAGGACGGCAATGCCGCCAAGGCGCGCGAGGAATACGGGCGCATGCTCGCAGGTGCCGACCCTCAAGCGCCGTGGGTTCCGGTCGTGCGCGCCCGTCTGGAAAAGCTTGAGGGCAAGGAGCCCGCGAGGCCGCCGATCCAGGCGGAATCGCCCGAGATCATCGCCATGGTGGAGGGCCTCGATTCCCGTCTTGCCCGCGAGGGTGGAAGCGGGTCCGAATGGGCCCGGCTGGTCCGGTCCTTCGCGGTTCTCGGCAGGCAGGAGGAGGCGCAGGACCGCCTCGCCAAGGCCAAGACGGCGCTGGCCGGCGATGCCCAGGCCGTCGCGGGCCTCGACAAGCTGGCCCAGGATCTCGGGCTGGATGGCCAGGAGAAGCTCAGATGACCCGCAAGGGCCGTCGCCTCACGATCATCGGCACCGCCGGCTTGGTGCTGGCGGGCGCGCTGGGCCTCGCCCTGAACGCCCTGCGTGACACGATCGTGTTTTTCCGCTCCCCGAGCGAGGTGGCCTCGAAGGCGGTCCCGCCGGGGACGCGCTTTCGGCTCGGCGGGCTGGTCGATACGGGATCGGTGAAGCGCGGGACGGACCAACTGGTCGAGTTCAAGGTCGGCGATGGTGCGACGAGCGTCCCGGTGCGCTACAAGGGACTCCTGCCCGACCTGTTCCGGGAGGGCCAGGGCGTCGTCACGGAGGGGATGATGAGCCCGGCGGGGGTGTTCGTGGCGGATACGGTGCTGGCTCGGCACGACGAAACCTACATGCCGCGCGAGGTCGCTGATGCCCTGAAGGCACAGGGCGTGTGGCAGGGCGACGCTCAGCAGCAATCCGCGCGGCGGTAGAGGCATGATCGTCGAAGCCGGCCATTACGCGCTGACCCTCGCGCTTGGCCTTTCCCTGCTCCAATGCGCGATCCCGTTCTGGGGTGCGCGGAGCAACGACCCCGTGCTCATGGGCTCCGCCGTCCCGGCCGCGATCGGGGTGGCTGCGCTTGTCGGGTTCGCCTTCGTGGCGCTTCTCATCGCCTACGTCACATCGGACTTCACGGTCCTCAACGTGGTCGAGAATTCGCATTCGGCGAAACCGATGATCTACAAGATCACCGGCGTGTGGGGGAACCACGAGGGCTCCATGCTCCTCTGGGTCCTGATCCTGGCGCTGTTCGGCGCGATGGTCGCGGCGAGCCGGCACTTGCCCGTTCGGCTGAAGACCAACGCGCTCTGCGTCCAGGCCGCGATCACCATCGCGTTTCTGGTCTTCATCCTGTTCAGCTCCAACCCGTTCACGCGTGTCGAGCCGCCACCGGCCGAGGGGCAGGATCTCAATCCCGTCCTCCAGGACATTGGCCTCGCGATCCACCCGCCGCTTCTGTATTTCGGCTATGTCGGGTTTTCGATGACGTTTGCGCTCGCGATGGCGGCGCTGATCGATGGCCGGGTGGATGCCGTGTGGGCGCGGGCAGCGCGGCCCTGGACGCTTCTGGCCTGGAGCTTCCTCACTCTCGGGATCTCGATGGGGTCCTACTGGGCGTATTACGAGCTCGGGTGGGGCGGTTTCTGGTTCTGGGATCCCGTCGAGAATGCCTCGCTGATGCCATGGCTCGCGGGCACGGCGCTTCTTCACTCGGTTGTGGTGATGGAGAAGCGGGAGGCCCTGAAGGTCTGGACCATTCTGCTCGCCATCCTGACCTTCTCGCTGTCCCTGCTTGGCACCTTCCTGGTGCGATCGGGGGTGCTCACCTCCGTGCACGCCTTCGCGGTCGACCCCGCCAGAGGCGTGTTCATCCTCGCCATCCTGTCGATCTTCATCGGCGGCTCGCTCGCCGTGTTCGCCTGGCGCGCGCCCCTCCTGCGCGGCGGCGGCATCTTCGCCCCGATCTCCCGCGAAGGCGCGCTCATCCTCAACAACCTGCTGCTGGCGAGCGCCTGCGCGACCGTCTTCCTCGGGACGCTCTACCCGCTCGTGCTCGAGGCGTTCACGGGCGAGAAGATCTCGGTTGGGACGCCGTATTACAACCTCACGTTCCTGCCGATCCTGCTGCCCCTCATGCTGGTCCTGCCGCTCGGGCAGGCGCTCGCCTGGAAGCGGGGGGATCTGTTTGCGGTCGTGCAGCGGCTGGGAGCCCTGCTGGGCGTGTCCATCGCCCTGGCGCTCGGGCTGATTGCCTTCACGGCGGGCGGGCCGGTTCTGGCCCCGCTGGCGATCGGGCTCGGCGCCTTTCTCCTTCTCTCGGGCGCGGGCGAGATCTGGACCCGGTCCCACGTTCGCGGCCGGCCCGTATCGGTCGCGTTCCGGCGCGCGGTAGGCCTGCCACGCTCCGCCTGGGGCAGCGCCCTCGCGCATGCGGGCCTCGGCATCACGGTGATCGGGATCGCCGCCCAGGCGTGGAGCTCCGAGACGATCACGGCGGCTCGCCCGGGCACACAGATGAGCGTCGGCCGTCATACGGCTCGTCTCGACAGCGTGCGCCCGCGGACCGGGCCGAACTACACCGAGGACGTCGTGACCCTCAGCCTGTGGCGCGACGGGCGTCCCATGGGCACCCTGGAAACCACCAAGCGCCTCTACCCGGCCCGCAACTCGCCGACCACGGAAGCCGGCATTCTCACCCGTGGCTTCGACCAGATCTATGTGAGCGTCGGCGAGATCGGGACGGACGGGTCCGTCGGCCTGCGCCTGTACGACAAGCCGCTGGTTCTTCTGATCTGGATCGGCTCACTGTTCATGGCCGCAGGGGGCGGGCTGTCCCTGACGGATCGGCGCCTGCGCGTCGGCGTGCCGGTGCGTGCCCGGGGCGGGGTTGCGGCCCAGGCTGCGCCTGCCGGAGGGGCGGCGTGAGGTTCGGGCGGGCGGGCGCGGCCCTCGCGCTTGCTTTGCTGGGCGGTCCCGCGGCCGCGGTTGCTCCCGACGAGATCATCTCGGATCCTGCCCTGGAGCAGCGCGCGCGCGCCATTTCGGCCGAACTGCGCTGCGTTGTCTGCCAGAACCAGTCCATCGACGATTCCGATGCGCCGCTGGCGCGCGACCTGCGCGTGCTCGTGCGTGATCGGCTCAAATCGGGCGCAAGCGACGAGGAAATCCGTCGCTTCGTCGTCCAGCGCTACGGCGAGTTCGTTCTGCTTCGCCCCGTGATCGGCTGGCACACGGCCGCCCTCTGGGGCGGGCCGATCCTGATCCTCACCCTGGCCGCGCTCGGGATCCTGTCGTCGCGGCGCAAGAGGGCCGCGGACCGGGAGGCGCCGCTCACCTCCGAGGAAGAGGCGCGCATCCGGGCGATCGCGGGCAGTTGAGGTCTTAGGCTGCGGAGGCCGGCGCTGAGACCTGCGCGGCGACCATGCGGTCTATCTCCTCGCGCGGGACCGGCCTGGAAAAGAGGTAGCCCTGGAGCTGATGGCAGCCGAGCGCCTGCAGAAAGCGATGCTGCTCCTTCGTCTCGACCCCTTCGGCCGTGACGACGAGGCCGAGAGCCCGGCCGAGATGGACGATGGAGTGCACGAGGATCGCGGATTCACCGGTCGCCTCCATGCTTTCGAGGAACGAGCGGTCGATCTTGATTTTGTCGAACGCGAAGCGGCGAAGGTAGATCAGGCTCGAATACCCGGTCCCGAAATCGTCCAGCGCCAGGTGAACCCCGAGCGCGCGAAGCTCGATCATCGCGGCTTCGGCGGCGTCCTCGTCGCCGACGACCACTCCTTCGGTGAGCTCCAGCTCAAGGCGGGATGCGTCGAACCCGGTCTCCTCCAGGGCGCGCGTCACGCTCTCGACGAAGCCGCGATGCCGGAACTGGATCGCGGAGACGTTCACGGCGACGCGGAGGTTGGGCCAGCGCTTGCCGTCCTCGCAGGCGCGGCGCAGCACCCACTCCCCGAGCGGAATGACGAGCCCGCGTTCCTCCGCGATGGCGATGAACTCGCTCGGGCTAATGAGGCCCCGCTCGGGATGCGGCCAGCGGACGAGCGCCTCCAGGCCCACGATCTTCTCGCCATCAGAGGAGAACAGGGGCTGGTAGTGGAGGATCAGCTGGTCGCCGGTGATCGCCTTGCGAAGGTCGTCCTCCACGACCTTCCGCATGCGCAGGGTCTCGTCCATGTGGGTCTGGAAGAAGCTGACGCGGTTTCGACCCTCGCTCTTGGCCTGATAGAGCGCGGTGTCCGCCAGCTTCATGAGGCTCTCGCGGCTGCGGGCGTGTTCAGGCGCGAGGGCGACGCCGATCGAGGCACCGATCGTCACCTGCGTGTGCGCGACCGCGAACGGGCGCGTCAGCAGGTCGAGGATGCGCCGGCAGAGCGCTTCCGCCTGCTCGAACGATGCGAGCTGGGTCTGGATGATCGCGAACTCGTCTCCGCCGAGCCTTGCGAGCGTGTCGCGGTCCGGCAGGATGTCGAGGATGCGTCGGGCTACGAGCTGGATGAGGTCGTCACCCGCCTGGTGCCCGTACGAATCGTTCACGTCCTTGAAGCGGTCCAGGTCGATGAACACCACCGCAAGACCAGGTGCGCCGTCCCGCACGTTGGCGAGTTCGCGATCGAGCCGCTCGTTGAACAGCATGCGGTTCGCGAGCCCGGAGAGCGGATCGCGGCCGAGCAGGTCCTTCGCGATCGCATCGGTCTCGGCGAGGTTCTTGGTCGTCCGGTGGAAATGGAGCGCGACCGCGCCGAACATCAATGCGGAGAAGCCCAGGCCCACGCCGACGATGGGCAGGATCCTCTGTTGCATGAGGTCCCCGGGCCTGTCGGGAAGCCACGTGATTTCGGCGACGGTCTCGCCCCGGCCGTTTTCGAGAGAAAGCCCGGTCGAGGTTGCGTCCTTCGAAACCGGCGCGAGCGTGAGGGCGGCAAGACCGTGAATCTCCGCGATGCGGGCCAGGATCGGCCCATCAAGGCGCTTCCAGGCGATCAGCAGCTCCCGTCCGGCCAGGAAGGGCACGAACGTGGAGCCGACGTCCCGCCCTCTTGCGCTGACAACCGCATAGAGCCGGGTGCCATCGCTCAAAATCTGCGGCGCCATGCTCTGACGGACGACCTCTGCCGTGACCGGCACGTCCCTGTCGCCGGCGTCGTCGGCCTCGCTCCGGCGAAGGGCGCGAACATCCGCGAACAGCGCACGAACCCGCTCGGACGACCCGCTCTCGTCCCGCAGGATCTCACGCGACCCCGCGGCCGAGAGCACGAGGGCGCCGTCCAGCCGGCGGAGGCTGGGCCCCCGACTGCTCATCGAACCGGCTTCGTGCGGATGGGCTCGGGAGCCGGCGATCCCTTCCGCGATGAAGCTCGCGAGGTCGTCGCGGAGGGATTCGAGACGCTGGTTCAACGCCGACGCCAGACGCGCCCGCTGCGTCGCCGCTGCGACCTCGTTCGCGTGCCGGCTGGTCCAAAGAAACGTCATGACGACGGTCAATATCGTCACAACGAACAGGAGAGCCGTCGGCCAGAGTAGCCGCGAAAGCAACGCGCCGTGCGAGCGGGCTAGGCCGCTACTCAGGAGGGACATTCAGACGGACTACGAGAGTTCCGGCAACTATCTGGACGAAGTGTTTAGAAGCCGTTTCGCCCCAACAATCCGCCTTGCGGGCGCCCGTAGGGCGGAGCGGGGATTGCCATGTGCGCCGCCCGCAGCGCCGTCGACCAGCGCTCACGCAGGTCGTGGAAATAGGGTTCGCCCACCTCGATCCGATGCACGAGTTCCGCCGCGAGTGCGTCGCGGCGAATCAGGGCGATGTCGATCGGCAGCCCTACGCTCAGGTTGGACCGCATCGTGGAGTCCATGGAGATGAGGGCGATCTTCAGCGCGTCGTAGAGATCCGTCGCATGGGACACGGCCCGGTCCAGAATGGGCTTGCCGTATTTGTGCTCGCCGACCTGCAGGAACGGGGCATCCTGGCTGCATTCGATGAAATTGCCGGCCGAGTAGATCATGTAGAGCCGCATGGGGCCGCCCTTGATCTGCCCGCCGAACAGGAACGAGACGTCGAAGCGTAGGTCCGCCTCCTGCAGGCCGGGGCCGTGGATGGCCCGCACCTGCCGGATTGCGCGCCCGATGAGCTGGGCCGCCTTGAACATGGTGGGCGCGTCGTTGATCGTCTCGAGTTCGCCAGTGTCGGGGTTTTCCGTCCCTTCCTGGAGCAGGCTGACGACGGCCTGCGAGACCGAGAGGTTACCCGCTGTGGCCAAAGCGAGCGCCCGCTCGCCCGGTTGCACGAAAAGCTGGAGCTTGCGGTAGGTCGAGATGTTGTCGAGCCCCGCATTGGTCCGGGTGTCGGCAATCATGACGAGCCCGTCCCTGACGAGCACGCCGACGCAATAGGTCATCGGTTCTCCTGGACGGCCGCATGGCTCGCCGTCGGTCAGCTCTGGCTCTGGACCTGGCTGCGACGGGTATCCACTCTCAGGCGAACGTCAAGCGTCTCGCTGCCGCCGCCCCTGCGGCTGCCCCTCACGGGTGCGGCACCGAGATAGTCCAGGCCCGCCGCGACCCGGACATGCGCGTCCGTTGTGCCGATCCCATTGGCGGGGTCGAACCCGACCCAACCAAGACCCGGCACCTTGGCCTCTGCCCAGGCATGCCCTGCATCCTGATCCGTCACGCCGTCGGCGCGATGGAAATAGCCCGAGATGTATCGGGCCGGGATCCCGAGATGGC
>JAQGJZ010000484.1 GCA_028290385.1 Enterovirga sp. | reverse complement strand
GCGGCACGATCACGCTCGACGGCAACGACATCACCCGCCTGCCCATGTACCGCCGCGCCCGGCTCGGCATCGGCTACCTGCCCCAGGAAGCCTCGATCTTCCGCGGCCTAAATGTCGAGGACAACATCCGGGCCGTGCTCGAAGTCGCCGTCCCGAACCGGCGCGAGCGCGAGGACCGCCTCGAGCAATTGCTCGAGGAATTCGACATCGCGCGCCTGCGCAAGTCGCCCTCCATCGCCCTCTCCGGCGGCGAGCGGCGGCGCTGCGAGATCGCGCGTGCGCTCGCCACCTCACCGTCCTTTATGCTGCTGGACGAGCCGTTTGCCGGCATTGATCCGATTGCCGTCGGCGACATCCAGGACCTCGTCAGGCACCTGACGGCCCGCGGCATCGGCGTCCTCGTGACCGATCACAATGTCCGTGAGACGCTGGCCCTGACAGACCGGGCCTACATCATCCATTCCGGCCGCGTGCTGACGGAGGGCACGCCGGAGGCGATCGTCGAGGACGAGAACGTCCGGCGCGTCTACCTGGGCGAAGACTTCCGCATGTAGTCAAGCGCCCTTGCCGCCCGGCATCTTGAGGATCGACTCGGCGATGCGCGCCTCGCCCTCCTCGTCCAGGTCCACCGGCCGGCCCGTGTCGTCCGGCACGCCGCCTCCTGTCTGGGCGATCGTGTCGTGGCGCGGTCGGGCGTTGGTTCCCGCCGAATCGACCTCGTCGAAGCGCTTCCCCTCCCCGCTCTCTCGTTCGGCCATGGCTGTCTCCTTTCCGGGCCAACTCAGGCCGACGGGGCCCGTTCCCGCGCCCGCGTCAGAGCCCTGATGACAGCCCGACCACCCCTTGCTAAGCGGTCGGCGACCCATCCGAGACCCAGACCCGATGAGCGCCACCGATCTCGCCCAAACCATCGACGCCGCCTGGGAGGATCGCGCCTCTGTGAGCGCGAGCACCACCGGTGCCGTCCGCCAGGCCGTGGAGCATGCGCTGGACCTGCTCGATACCGGCAAGGCCCGCGTCGCCGAAAAGACGGCCGATGGCTGGCACGTGCACCAATGGCTCAAGAAGGCCGTGCTCCTCTCCTTCCGCCTCACCGACATGGCGCCGATCTCGGGCGGCCCAGGCGGCTCCAGCTGGTTCGACAAGGTGCCGTCCAAGTTCGAGGGCTGGGACGAGGCCCGCTTTCGCAGCGCCGGCTTCCGGGCCGTGCCGAACTGTGCGGTACGCCGCGGCGCCTATATCGCGCCCGGCGTCGTGTTGATGCCGAGCTTCGTGAACCTTGGCGCCCATGTCGGCGAGGGCACCATGGTCGACACCTGGGCGACGATCGGCTCCTGTGCGCAGGTCGGCAAGAACTGTCACATCTCGGGCGGCGCGGGCATCGCCGGCGTGCTCGAGCCGCTGCAGGCCAACCCGGTCATCATCGAGGACAATTGCTTTGTCGGCGCCCGCGCCGAAGTGGCCGAGGGCGTCATCGTCGGCGAGGGCTCGGTCCTGTCCATGGGCGTCTATATCGGGGCTTCCACCCGGATCATCGACCGCAACACGGGCGAGGTCTTCCAAGGCCGAGTGCCCCCGTTCTCCGTCGTGGTCGCCGGCGCCCAGCCGGGCAAGCCGCTGCCGGACGGCACGCCCGGACCGTCGCTCTATTGCGCCGTTATCGTGAAGCGGGTCGATGCCGGTACCCGCGCCAAGACCTCCATCAACGAGCTCCTGCGCGACTGACCCCTGCCTACGCCTTTCGGCCACCATCGGTTGCGAATTTACGTAGTCCGGAAGTACGGGTTGTTGAGGGACTGCCAGAACGGCAGCCTAGGGCATGCGGCGCGACGCGTCAGCATGCGCGGGTGGGGGAGCGTGTGGCGTGATCCAGAACGGATGGCTCGATCTCCGGCAGGGCGAAGAGGAAGCCGAACTCTTCGCCCATCTTCATGCCCTCAGCCAGACCATGACGACGGAGGCCAAGGTCACGGGGCGGCGGTTCGACCTGGAGAAGTTCGACGCGCTCGTGGACAATCTCGCGCTCGTCCGCCCGGCGCGGCGGTTCGGCGAGTTCCGCTTCCTCTTCTATGGCTCGGCCTTCTCCGACGCGTCCCCGGGCGGCGACCTGAACGGTGTGCCGTTCCACGACCTGCTCGGATCGCCCTATTACCGGGGCTCCCTTGCGGGCTTCTGGCACGTTCACCGCGTCGGCCTGGCCCATGTAACGCGCGACCACCCGATCATCGGGGGCCGGAAGCGGTATTTCACCCGCTTGCTCATCCCGATTTTCGCGGGAAACACGACCTCGCTCGTCCTGTGTGCCGCGCGGCTGCATGACGAGCCCACCATTCAGCCGCAGCCCGTCATTGATGATGAGATCCCGCTCGCCGCGACGGCCTGAACACGTTCTCGCGATCGCGCAGGCCCTGATCCGCTGTCCGTCGGTCACCCCGGCGGATGCCGGCGCGCTGGATTATGTCGCGGACCTGCTCGGGGATGCCGGGTTCACGGTTGAGCGGCCGATCTTCTCCGAACCCGGCCAGCCGGAGATCCAGAACCTTTATGCCCAGATCGGGCAGGGATCCCCGTGCCTCGTCTTTGCCGGGCACACGGATGTCGTGCCGCCCGGCGACGAAGCGTCCTGGTCGCATCCGCCCTTCGCGGGCGCCGTCGCTGACGGACGCCTGTATGGGCGCGGCGCAGCCGACATGAAGGGTGGCGTCGCGGCCATGCTGGCCGCCGCCCTCGCCTATCTCGACCGGCACGGCCCGCCCGAGCACGGATCGATCGCGTTTCTGCTCACGGGCGACGAGGAAGGCCCGGCCGTCAACGGCACCGTGAAGCTCCTCGCCTGGGCAGCCGAGCGCGGCAGGCGCTTCGACCATTGCGTGCTCGGTGAGCCGACCAACCCCAATCGTCTCGGCGAGATGATCAAGATCGGCCGCCGCGGCTCGCTCACCGGCCGGCTGACCGTCAAGGGCCGCCAAGGCCATGTCGCCTACCCGCACCTGGCCCAAAACCCGATCCCGGCCCTCGCCCGCGTCATCGCCGCCCTCTCGGACCCGCCGCTCGATCGCGGCACCGAACGGTTCGACGCCTCCAACCTGGAGTTCACCACCGTCGACGTCGGCAACCCGGCAACCAACGTCACTCCGGCGGCGGCCCGGGCCGTGTTCAACACCCGCTTCAACGACCTCTGGACCCCGGACAGCCTGGCCGAGGAGATCAGGGCCCGCGTGGCGCGCGCGTGCGGCCCCGATGTCGCATTCGAACTCGCCTTCGACCCCACCAATTCGATCGCGTTCCTGACCGAGCCCGACGGCTTCGTGGAGCTCGTGCGCAACGCCGCCGAGGCGGAAACCGGAATGCGGCCCGAACTCTCGACCACGGGTGGCACCTCCGACGCGCGCTTCATCTGCCGCTATTGCCCGGTGATCGAGTTCGGGCTGGTGGGCAAGACGATGCATGGCGTCGACGAGAACGTCGCGGTCGAGGACCTCGAAACGCTGACGCGCATCTACGGCCGCGTCCTCGAAACCTACCTGCCGGCGCGAAACCCCTGAGCCAGTTGCGCGTAGTGCGACCAAAGCCGTAGGCTCTCGGACGGACGGAAACACCGGGGTCGGGCCTCACGCAATTCTCGCGAGGTCGCAATGGTCACGGTGGAAGAGGTCGCACGTTCGTTGCGTGGCGCAGCCGCGCTCGTGTCGCGGCGGCCGGACGCGCTGGCGGCCTTTGATGTGAGCGCCACGGGCCTCACCCGGTCGTTCCTGGCTTTCGTTTTCACCATCCCGGCCCTGGTCGTCGCGCTGGCGCTGGAGCGGCGCGGCATGGGGCTGAGCGTCGAGGGTTTGGCCGTGTTCGACCATGCCCGGCTCGTTCTCTCGGTTAGTCTCGCCCACCTGGCGAGCCTCGCGGCCCTGCAGGTCGTGATGGCCTTTGTGCTGCGGGGCGGGCCTTTTGCGTCCCGGTATGCGGCGTTTGCGATCGCGACCAACTGGATCGCGGTCTTTGGCAGCCTCGCGGTCTCGGTTCCGGCGGCGCTCTACCTGATGGGGCTGGAGCCGCCCGGGGTGGTGGCGCTGCTCACGTTGGCCTTCGCGGTGATCGTGCTGGAAGCACAATGGTTCGCCGCAAAGCTCACGCTCGGGGTCGGCTCGGGGGTCGCGGGGGGAATCGCGGTGCTCGGCCTAGCGCTTCAGTTCGTCGTCCACGGCTTGTCCGACGTCATCGGCGGCTAGGCCCGGCGGATAATCGACCTGCGTCAGCGCGAGGCCCTGCGGCGGTGCGAGCGGCGCGCAGGCCGAGCGCTGTCGCGCTTCCAGCGCGGTCCGGACATCGGCGATCGACCAGCGGCCATTGCCGGCCTGGACAAGGGTGCCGACCAACGAGCGGACCTGGCTGTGCAGGAACGAGCGGGCGGACGCGTCCACCAGGATGAGCTCGCCCTCCCTCCGCACATCCAGGCGATCCAGCGTGCGGATCGGGCTGTCGGCCTGGCATTCCGAGGCCCGAAAGGTCGTGAAATCGTGCCGGCCGACGAGAACCTGC
>JAQGJZ010000394.1 GCA_028290385.1 Enterovirga sp. | reverse complement strand
CTGGTGCGGAGGAGGTGAACTCCCCCTTGGGCAGGTCGATCACGGGGGCCTCCCGGCGGTACGGGTCGCTCGGGCGCGATCCTGACTTCCGATCCTTCATCGTGGGCGGCGTTCCAAATCCTGTCCGGCAATCGAAGCTTGGCGGATTGGTTCCGTCCTTAGCATCGCGATTGTGGCGGCTGCGAGCCCGGTCCGGGGGCAGTTCTGGCGAGAAGCTCGAACAACGACGCTTCTTCCGGCCGGGCCGCGATCAGCAGCTTCAGCCCGACCAGCTCGCGCAGCCCCCGCACGACATCCGGCGACAGGCACAGATGCGACGTCCCGGCGAGCGCCTCGCCGAGCCCGCCGCGGCGGACAAGGTCGCAGAACAGCTCGGCGCTGCGCCGGGAATAATGCAGCACCGCATCCACCCGCCCGGCCCGCAGTGCCTCGGTGACGTCGGCCGGCAGGTCCGTCGCGGCGCGCGCCTCGTAGCAGATCCAGGTCAGGACCTCGTAGCCGGCCCGGAGCAGCGCGCCCGAAGGCTCGGGCTTGCGGTCCCGCCCGGCGGGGTGCAGCAGCCGCGAGCCCGGCGGCAGGTCCCGCAGCACGAGGTTGCTGAGCGCGCGGCTGTCGCCGCCGGCCTCCCTGACCTGGTCGAACCCGGCGTCGCGCAGGCTACGGGCGGTCCGCTGTCCAACCGCGATCACGGGCGTTCCGGCGAAATGCGGGCACTCCGCCGCAAGGGCGGACACGGCATTCTGGCTCGTCACGAGCACGGCATCGAAAGGACCCGGGGGCGGCGGCTGCCCGGTTGGGGCAACCTCCGTGACCGGGGCGAGCAGCGGCTCGTGGCCCATCGCGGCGAGGCGCGCCGCGGTGGCTTCAGCCTGGTCCCGCGCCCGGGTCACCAGGACGCGCATGGGTCAGGCCTGGAGCATGCCGGGAGGGAGGCGCCCCTTGATCTCGCGCCCCACCTCCGTGCCGAGCCGCGCCGCATCCGCGGCGGAACCTTCGGCCTCGGTCGCGACCGCATCGCTCCCGTCCGGCCGCAGAACCAGCCCTTTGAACGCGATCCGGCCCTCCGTCACCCGGGCGTGCCCGGCGATCGGCGTCCGGCAGGAGCCGTCGAGCACCGCCAAAAAGCTTCGTTCCAGCGTCAATGCAGCCTCCGTCTCGGGATGATTGATGCGCGCAACGGCGCTCCTCATCGCATCGTCGTCCTCCCGGGTCGTGATCGCGATCGCGCCCTGGCCGGCGGCGGGCAGCATCTCGTCGATCGAGAAGATCCGCGTGGCATGGGCTTCCATCTGCAGCCGCTTCAGCCCCGCCAAGGCCAGAAGCGTGGCGCCCGCCTCGCCGCGTTCGAGCTTCTGCAGCCGCGTGCCGACATTACCGCGCAGCAGGCCGACCTTCAGGTCCGGCCGGGCCCGCAGCACCAGGGCCTGCCGGCGCGGCGAGGCCGTTCCGACCAGCGTTCCCGGCGGGAGCTCGGCGAGGCTGCCGGCCAGGGAGGAGATGAACACGTCGCGGACATCCTCGCGCGGCAGGTAGCCTGCGATCACGAGTCCCTGCGGCAGAAAGGTCGGAAGGTCCTTGGCCGAATGCACCGCGAGGTCGATTCGTCCATCCAGCAGCGCGGTGTCCAGCTCCTTGGTGAACAGGCCCTTGCCGCCGGCATCGGCCAGCGCGCGATCCTGGATCGCGTCGCCGGTCGTCGTGAACGGGCGCAGCACGAAGCGACTGACATCGTAGTCGAGCGCGGCGGCGAGCCGCGCCTGGGCCTCCTTCGCCTGAGCCATCGCGAGCGGCGAACCGCGCGTGCCGACGACGAAGGATCGGGTCTCGGACAAGAGTCATCTCCGGCGACCGCTTTGCCTCGCGCGGCCCTGCCGCGTTATAGGCTGCCCTTGCTCAGGGCGCGAACCGCGCATCTCTCCCGTCAGGATCAGACGAAGCTCATGCTTGTTCTCGGGCTCGAGACCACCTGTGACGAAACGGCCGCCGCGGTGGTGTCGCTCGGTGCCGACGGACGCGGCGTCGTTCTGTCCAACGAGGTGTTCAGCCAGATCGCCCAGCATTCCGCCTATGGCGGGGTCGTGCCGGAAATCGCGGCCCGCGCCCATGTGGAAATGATCGACCGGCTCACTGCGCGCGCGCTGTCGAGCGCCAGCGTCGGCTTCTCCGACCTGTCCGGCATCGCGGCCGCGGCAGGGCCGGGGCTGATCGGCGGGGTTCTGGTCGGGCTGACCACGGCCAAGACACTGGCCCTCGTCACGCAGAAGCCCCTCATTGCGGTGAACCACCTAGAAGGCCACGCGCTCACGGCCCGGATGACGGACGGGATCGGCTTTCCCTATCTCCTGCTGCTCGCCTCGGGCGGGCACACGCAGCTCGTCGCGGTGCGCGGCGTCGGCGAGTATCTGCGGCTTGGCACCACGGTGGACGACGCCATGGGCGAGGCGTTCGACCAGGTCGCGAAGCTTCTCGGGCTGCCCTATCCGGGCGGCCCGCAGGTCGAGCGCGAAGCGGCGCGCGGCGACCCGGAACGGTTCCCGCTGCCGCGCCCGATGCTTGGCCGGCCGAAGCCCGACTTCTCCCTTTCGGGCCTGAAGACCGCGCTGCGCGTGGAAGCCGAGCGCGTGGTGCCCCTCACGGGGACCGACATCGCCGATCTGTGTGCCTCGTTCCAGGCCGCGGTGGTCGATGTCGTGGTGGACCGGACCCGTGTGGCGCTGAAACTGTTCCGGGAGCAGGTCGGCCACCCGACGGCGCTCGTCGCCGCAGGCGGCGTCGCGGCCAACGGGGCGATCCGCCGCGCCTTGTCGCGGCTGGCCGGGGAGGCCGGGCTGAAGCTCGTGGCGCCGCCCGTGGACCTGTGCGGCGACAACGGCGCCATGATCGCCTGGGCCGGGATCGAACGGCTGCGCCTCGGGCTGACGGATGACATGACGGCTCCCGCCCGGGCGCGCTGGCCGCTCGGCAGCCCGGATCCCGCGCCCGTCACCGCACCCCTGACCGTCTAGACACGCTGCCATGGACGCGATCCGCACGATCGGGGTCATCGGAGGTGGCGCCTGGGGCACAGCGCTCGCCAATGCGGCGGCGTCGGCCGGCAAGGCCGTCGCACTCTGGATGCGGGACAAGG
Source organism: Enterovirga sp. (assembly GCA_028290385.1). Classification (GTDB taxonomy): domain Bacteria; phylum Pseudomonadota; class Alphaproteobacteria; order Rhizobiales; family Beijerinckiaceae; genus Enterovirga. The sequence continues at coordinate 208 of JAQGJZ010000394.1, read as the reverse complement.
ACGCGGCGGCCCAAGCGGAGCTCTCGCGAACCAACGCCCGGTACTTGCCGGGCGTGCGGCTGCTCGGCCCCGTCGGCGTGACGTCCCGTCCGCAGACCCTCGCCGCGGCTGAAACCGTGCTCCTCGTCGTGCCGACGCAAAGCCTGCGCGCCGCGCTGGCGACCTTTGCGGACGTGCTCCCGGCCGGGACCCCGATGGTGCTCTGCGC
>JAQGJZ010000391.1 GCA_028290385.1 Enterovirga sp. | reverse complement strand
CGTCGAGACCGGCTACAGCCGCGCGTCGGGCTCGCGCGACGAGATCCGCGACCGCTATTTCAGCGTCGAGGGGGACATCGCGTCGATCACGGCCGCGATCTCGCGCTGGCTGCGGCAGAACGATCGTCTCGCCTCGCCCAAGTTCTTTGTCGGCGAGAGCTATGGCGGCTTCCGGGGCCCGCTCGTCGTGCAGAAGCTGCAGACCGAGCTCGGCATCGGCATGGCCGGCGCGATCCTGCTTTCGCCGGTGCTCGATTTCGGCTTTCTCGGCCAGCCGCGGCACGGCGCCATGGAATATGTGAGCCGCCTGCCGTCCCTGGCGGCGGCGCGGCTCGAGCGCGACGGCGTCGCGAATCGCGGCGCACTGGCCGAGGCCGAAACCTATGCGGCCGGCGAGTTCCTGGTGGACCTGACGCGCGGCCTGCACAATGCCGACGCGATCGGTCGCATCAGCGCCCGTGTCGCGGAGCTGACCGGGCTGCCGGCCGATCTGGTGCGGCGCCACGCGGGCCGGATCGACATGGGCACGTTCCAGCGCGAGTTCCAGCGCGGCGAGGGCCGGGTCCTGTCCGCCTACGATACCGGCGTGACCACGTTCGACGCCGATCCGACCACGGATCGCGCGGAGGGCGGCGACGCGGTGCTCACCGCCATGAAGGCCCCGCTCTCCACGGCCATGGTCGACCACCTCTGGCGCACGCTCGGCTGGCGTGTGCCGAACCAGCGCTACGAACTGCTGAACGGCTCCGTCTCGTCATCCTGGCGCTACGGCCGCAGCCGCCAGGCCCCGCAGGTGATGGACGAGCTCAAGGAGGCGCTGGCGCTGGATCCCAATTTCCGCGTCGTGGTCGCGCACGGGCTGACGGACCTCGTCACGCCGTATTTCGCGAGCGAGCTGCTGCTGCGTCAAATCCCCGCCTATGGCGGCGAGGCGCGGGCGGTGCTCACCACCTATCCGGGCGGGCACATGTTCTACACGCGCGACGCGTCGCGCGCGGCCTTCCGGGCCGATGCCGAAAAGCTCATCCGCGGCGGCGCGGAGAAGCCCTGACCTCCTCAGGCAGCAAACAGCAGCACGTGGCCGCCCGTCACACGCCTTTCGGAGGGCGGCCCCAGAAGACCCCGTGCACCGTCTTCTGCTGCAACTGCACGGCGATCAACGCGAACTTGTCCTGGTAACGGATCGCCTGGTTACGGATCACTTCGAGGCGGCGCATCTCCGCCAGGTACTCGGATGCACTGATGTGGGACATGAGGACCCCGTGCGCATGACCGGAGACTCGATGCTCCCGCGGCTTGGTTGATAATCCGTTAACGCGCCAAGGGCGCCCGTGTTCTCCGAACCCACCACGTCCTGCCGCGTTGAGGGGTGGGGCTGACGAACGGAGAGACACACATGAAGGTAACTTCCGTCGTGCTGGCCGGCGCGCTGGCCTTGGTGGCATCAGCGGCATCAGCTCAGACCTATGTGGAGCGCCGGGTCACGGTTCGGCCGAGCGGGTATCTGCCGCCGCCGCCGGCACCTCAGGGCATGATGTCGGCCGACGAAATCCACGATTTCCGGATGGATCAGCTCGAGAACCGCCAGGAGGCCGAGGAGCGCGCCCTCGAGATGCGGCACGTGGCCGAGCGCCGGGCGATCGATCCCGAAGATTGAGTGAAGGGCGGGCGCCGGATCCGGCGCTCGCCTGTTTCCGCGATGCCTGACCCCCGGGTCGCGACTCGACTCCTCTGTCCAGTCCGTTAAAGGCTTATCCACAGTTTCTTGTTGCGTGCGTAAAGGGGGAATTTGGATGCGGCGTCCGGACGATCAGCACGTTCGCGCGATGCGCCATCTTCTGTCCGGGGCCCGGGTGGAGAACTCGCGCATGGTGGCGGCCGCCATCGGCGGGCACCTGTCCCGGATCACCAAGAATGCCGGTTCCGCGGAGGATCTCGGCCAGGCGTCGGACGTCGTGCGCGACGCGAGCCTCGGCCTCCTCAAGGCCCTGCACCAGGGTGAGGATGTCAGCCGCGCCCGCAAGGCCGCGCTGGAATCCGTCGAGATGCTCGAGGCTGCGCTGCCCGACACCGCGTCCCTGAAGCGGCGCCCGGCGAGCGGGGCCGAAGCGAAACCGGCGGCGGCGCGCAGCCGCGCCATCCGCGATTTCGCCAGAAACAGGCTGTCGGCGGTTCTTCCCCTGCGGCGAAACTGATCCGCGATCCCGGCCGCGCGCCTCGCGCCGCCTCCGCCGAAAGTCGGGCCTTCCGTCTCTGGGCCGCGCCCTGCGACGCTGGCATGACTGGGTTCGGACAAAAACCTCGTTTCGGGGAATGGGAGGATCGCAGGTGAGGATCGGCTTCGGAAAGGGAATCCTGCTCGGCATCGCGGCGGCCTTGTCGCTGGCGGCTGCGGAGGCCAGCGCACAGGCGTGGCCGCAGCGTTCGATCAGCTTCATCGTGCCGTTCGCGGCCGGCGGCGGCACGGACGCCTTCGCCAGGCCGCTTGCGCAGCAGCTCGACAACCAGCTGAAGCAGCGCGTTATCATCGAGAACCGCGCCGGCGCCGGCGGCACGGCCGGCGCGTCCGCCGCAGCCCGCGCCACCCCGGACGGCTACACGTTCTTTGTCGGCGCGACCCACCACGCGATCGCGCCCGCGATCTATCCCAGTCTCAGCTACGACCTGGAGCGCGACTTCATCCCGATCGCGATGATCGCGCGCCCGCCGCACGTGGTCGCCGTGAACCCGAAGCGGGTGACGGCCAAGACGCTGCCTGAGCTGATCGCGGCCGCGAAGGCCAGCCCCGACAATCTGACCTATGCGTCGGCCGGGCTCGGGACGACCCACCACATGGCGGGCGAGCTGTTCCAGCTCCTCACCGGCACCAAGATCCGCCACGTTCCGTATCGGGGTGCCGGGCCGGCCATGCAGGACCTCGTGGCAGGCCAGGTCGACATGGCGTTTGACGGCCTCGGCAGCTCCGCCGGGCAGATCACGGGCGGCTACATCAACGCCCTCGCGGTTGCGGCCCCGAGCCGCAATTCGGCGATCCCGAACGTGCCGACCGCCGCGGAAGGCGGCGTCCAGGGCTTCGACGTGGCGACCTGGTACGGCATCTGGGCGCCCAAAGGCACGCCGGCCGACATCGTCGAGAGGATGCGGGCCGAGGTCGGCAAGGCGCTCGACACCGCCTACGTCAAGGAAACCTGGGAGAAGAACGGCTCGGACGTGCCGAAGATCGCGGGCGACGCCTTCGGGGCCTTCGCCACGAGCGAGATCGCGCGCTGGGGCAAGGTGGTGCGCGAGGCGGGCGTCAAGATCGAGCAATGAGCCTGGAAGGATGCGCCAAAAGGGGCGGCGCATGAACCAGAAGTAGTGTTGCCGCCGCCGCCGGGACGCGAGACGTTCTGTCGATACCAGCCGGAGAGCTGGATCGCAGGACGTCTAGGGAGGTGACCTGGTGGATCGGATTGCAAGACGAGCCTTGGTGATCGGGGGCGGCGCTGCCGCCCTCATGGGTGTGGCAGCGGGGCAGGGCGGTGCCAGGGCCCAGGGGCGATGGCCCGACAGGCCGGTGCGCTTCGTTGTGCCCCTCGCGGCAGGTGGAGCCATCGATTTCGTGGCCCGCCAGTGCGGGGAGGTGATGTCCCGCCAGATCGGCCAGCAGGTGATCGTGGAGAACCGCACGGGCGCCGGCGGCACCATCGGCATGGACACCGTGCTGAAGAGCGATCCGGACGGCTACACGATCCTGATCGGCAACGACAACGCGGCGAGCGCGCCGCACATCCTCAAGCTGTCGCACGATTACACCAAGGTGCTGCTGCCGATCATCGACATCGGGCACCAGCCGCTAGTGCTGGGCGTGCACCCCTCACTCGGGGTCGACTCGCTCGAGGAATATATCGCGCATGCCAAGGCCAACCCGGGCCTCGGCTTCGCGTCCTCGGGGGTGGGCTCCAACCAGCACGTGCTCGGCACCTGGCTGGCGCGCGAAACGGGGATCCGCCTCGAGCACGTGCCCTATCGGGGCGCCGGGCAGGCCGTGAACGACCTCGTGGCCGGGCACGTGAAATCGGCCCTGCTCGGCCCGACCGCCCTGATCCCGCACCACCGGGCGGGCGCGATCAAGATCATCGCCCAATCGACGGAGAAGCGGGCGCCCACCTTGCCGGACATCCCGACCCTGCAAGAGGGCGGGGCGAAGGGCGTCATCCTGGACGCCTGGTATGCCGCCTTCGCGCCGCCCGGGATGCCGGCGGAGCTGGTCGGCCAGATCAACGCCGCCATCGGCAAGTGCCTGGAGGACCCGCGCCTGCGCGCCGCATTCGAGCAGGGTATCATGGAGCCCATCGGCGGCCCGCCGGAGCGGCTCGGCCAGCTCGCGCGCAGCGACTCGGAAAAATACGAGCGCCTCGTGCGGGAACTCGGGATCAGGCCGGGGTAGGAGACCCCGACGAAGTTTTCGGTGCTGGTGCGAGCGGGTCAGGAGCTCTCGACGAGGTCGCGAAGCGCGGCACCCCGCCGAGAAACGTTTCGAGCGCCGCCGCAATCGCCTCGAGGCGGCCCCGGTCCATGCCGGGTCCGCTCCGATGCGAGCCGATGGGCCGCTCAGGCGCCCATGGCCTGCTTCAGGTTCTCGTCGACCTTGTCGAGGAAGCCGGTGGTCGAGAGCCACTTCTGGTCGGCGCCGACCAGCAGGGCCAGATCCTTCGTCATGTAGCCCTGCTCGACCGTGTCGACGCAGACCTTCTCGAGCGTGTCGGCGAAGCGCTTCAGCTCGTCGTTGCCGTCGAGCTTGGCGCGGTGCGCGAGGCCGCGGGTCCAGGCGAAGATGGAGGCGATCGAGTTCGTCGAGGTCTCCTTGCCCTTCTGGTGCTCGCGGTAGTGGCGCGTGACGGTGCCGTGCGCGGCTTCCGATTCCACCACGCTGCCGTCCGGCGTCATCAGCACGGAGGTCATCAGGCCGAGCGAGCCGAAGCCCTGGGCCACGATGTCGGACTGCACGTCGCCGTCGTAGTTCTTGCACGCCCACACATAGCCGCCCGACCACTTGAGCGCCGAGGCGACCATGTCGTCGATCAGGCGGTGCTCGTACGTGATGCCGAGCGTCTTGAACTTCGAGGCGAACTCGGCGTCGAACACCTCCTGGAAGATATCCTTGAACCGCCCGTCATAGGCCTTGAGGATGGTGTTCTTGGTCGAGAGGTAGACCGGGTACTTCCGGTTCAGGCCGTAATTGAACGAGGCGCGGGCGAAATCGCGGATCGAGTCGTCGAGGTTGTACATCGCCATCGCGACGCCGGCGCTCGGGAACTTGAACACCTCCTTCTCGATGACGGTGCCGTCCTCGCCCTCGAACTTGATCGTCATCCGGCCCTTGCCGGGAACCTTGAAGTCCGTCGCGCGGTACTGGTCGCCGAAGGCGTGACGGCCGACCACGATCGGCTGCGTCCAGCCCGGCACCAGGCGCGGCACGTTCTTCATGATGATCGGCTCGCGGAAGATCACGCCGCCGAGGATGTTGCGGATGGTGCCGTTCGGCGACTTCCACATCTCGCGGAGCTTGAACTCCTCGACCCGCTGCTCGTCCGGCGTGATGGTC
>JAQGJZ010000427.1 GCA_028290385.1 Enterovirga sp. | reverse complement strand
GCTCCTGGGATTGACTATACATTTGCGTGGCCTGTGTTCCGGCTGGTGAGTGCTTGGTTTCCAAGGGCGTGGCTTCCATGCGCCTGCGACGTTTCTGCGGTTTTCACCGCGTGAATTCTGAGGACGGCGAACCGCCGGTTATCCTGTGTCGCGTCGTTCTCTGTCGGCTTGCTGGCTCGGAACTCCACGCTCATGCGGCACTCCAGCCGGAGGGCCCCATTCACCCACAACGCACCTCGGAGCGATTTCGTTCCAAAAAGGCGAAAATTCCCTCGATCGGGCAGGAATTTGCCGGATTTCTACCGTGCTCGGAAGTGTCGGGTACCGGACATAAATCGACAGCCGAGCTTGGAACCTGAGCCGTCTGGCGGCATTATCCTGGGACTGGCTTCTAGCGCATGACGGAGGCGTCCCTGTGAACAGCGATCTCGTGCTCGGCTATGCCCAGACGATGAGCGGCCGGATGGTCGAACTGACGGGGTGGGTCCTGTCGAAGCCCGCGCTCGAGCAGCAGGGCCGCGCGCACCGCGCCTTCGGGGAACTTCGCCACGGCCTCGGCCGCGCCCGCGTCGTGCTCAAGGCGCACGGCCGCTGACCGGACAGTCCTCCCTTGCGCCCGCCTCGAGCTTTGACCTCATGATCTTGGACGCATGACGATGCCGGACGGGCGCATATGACGGGATCCGACGAGCTCGGGGTCTTCGAACGCGCCCTTGCGGCTGCCCGCGTCATCCTGTTCCAGCAGGATGCGCAGCGTCGTTATCTATGGATCACCCGGGCGTTTCCCGGCCATGCGGTCGGCGACATCACCGGCAAGCGGGAGGAGGACTTCCTGCCCGAAGCGCTGGCCCGCGTCGCCGTCGCCGAAAAGGAGCGGGCTCTCGCCACCGGAGAGCCCCGGACCTGGTTCAACGAGTTTCAGGGGCCGAATGGCCCGCGCATCCTGCAGGTCCGGGTTCAGCCGACCCGCGACCCTGAGGGCCGCATCGACGGTCTGGTGGGCGGCGCCATCGACGTCACCTCCGACAAGCAGGCCGAGCATTCGGTCCGGGCCAGCGAGCGCATGCTGCGCGAGGTGCTGGACAATCTGTTCGCCTTCGTGGGCGTGCTCGACCCCGATGGCCGGATGATCGAGGCCAATCGCGCGCCGCTCGAAGCCGCCGGTCTCGAGCGCCCGGACGTGCTCGGCCGCTATTTCTGGGACTGCGCCTGGTGGACCCATTCCCCCGCCATGCAGGAGCGCCTGAAGGACACGGTGGCGCGGGTCCGCGAGGGCGCGACCCTGCGCTACGACGCCACCATGCAGGTCGGCTCGGGACAATTGGTGACGCTCGACTTCCAGCTCGCGCCGCTGCGCAACGATCGCGGCGAGGTCATCCGCCTGGTCGCCAGCGGCACCGACCTCACCTGGCGCAAGAACGCCGAGCGCGACCTCCAGACCGCGCTGGTGCGCACCGAACTCGCCCTCGAGGCCGGCCAGACCGGCGTCTGGGAATGGGACATGGCGGACGGCGCCATGGTGTGGGACGCGCGCATGCGCCATCTCTTCGACCTGACCGTCGACGAACCCGTGAGCTTCGAGCTGCTCGAATCCCTCATCCACCGCGAGGACGTGCTCAAGACCCGCGAGGCGACCGCCGCCGCGACCGATCCCGACCGCGACGGCGAATATGACGTCGAGTTCCGCCTGGCCCCGCCGCCGCGGAGCCCCGGCCAGATGGGCAACCCGCCCGAGCGCTGGGTGGCGCTGCGCGGCCGCTCGGTCTTCGAGGACGGCGAGGCCGTGCGCATGATCGGCATCGGCCGCGACATCAGCGAGCGCAAGCAGCGCGAGGCCCACGTCCACATGCTGATGCGCGAGATCGCCCATCGCTCCAAAAACCTGCTGGCCGTCATCCAGGCCATGGCCCGCCAGACCGCGACCGCGGGCGGCACCGCCAAGGAATTCGAGACCCGCTTCACCGCCCGCCTCGAGGCTTTGGCCGGCTCGCAGGACCTGCTCGTCATGCAGGACTGGCACGGCGCCTCGATCACCGATCTCGCCCGCTCCCAGCTCGTCCACTATTCCGACCTCATCGGCGTGCGCATCCACGTCTCGGGCCCCGACCTGCTGCTCAAGCCCGAGGCCGCCCAGAACATCGGCCTGGCGCTGCACGAACTCTCCACCAACGCGGCCAAATACGGCGCGCTCTCCAACCAGGGAGGCCAGGTCCGGCTCGCCTGGGAGATCGTCGGCCAGGACACCCCGGACGCCACCCTCCGGATGATCTGGGAAGAGACCGGCGGCCCGCCCGTCGCCCCGCCCGAGCGCGAGGGTTTCGGCCACAAGGTGCTGAAGCGCATCGCCGCCCACGCGCTGGAAGGCCGGGTGACGCTGGATTTCAACCCCGACGGCCTCGTCTGGCGGATGGAAATCCCCACCTCCTACATCGTCCGCCCGCGCGAGCCCGGCGAAGCCGCCGAGACCCCGGCGGCCAATCGCGTCAGCGCGCTCGGCGCGGCCCCCAACGGCGGCCGCGTCTGACGCACCCGCGCAGGCTTGCATCCCCGCATGGCCATGGTTAAGGTTCGGGGCGTCGCGGACCGGTTCGTCCGCGCGCTTTTTCATTCTGCCTTGCCGCCAAAACCTTTTTCATCACGTCATTGCCGGACTTCCCCATGCAGCCCCCGCGAGGGACCGCCCCGTCCCCCGGACCCGTGGCCGAAGCCCCATGGGGCGAACGCCTCCGCCAGATCCGCTGGACCCTCAGGCGCTGGTCGCCGCGCCACATGGTCTACCGGCTGCGACTGCCCATCCGCCGTCGTCGCTGGAGCCGCGATCGCGAAACCCTCTGCCGCCCGTTCCGCAAGTCCGATGCCGCGCGCCGCACGTCCGGACCCGCGCTCGTCTTCGGAGAATTTTCCGGAACCCACG
>JAQGJZ010000412.1 GCA_028290385.1 Enterovirga sp. | reverse complement strand
GGCGGAACGGTGCCGTTCTTGATCGAATGGCCGGACGGCGCCGGGCCGGCCGCCTCCATCGCGGATGCGGGGCTGAGGCTGAACAGGCTGACGCTGACGCATCCCGAACCGGCGCGCTTGCGCGCGGTGCTGACCGCGCTCGGGGCGGCCGACCTCGTCGCGATCGAGGCGGGCGCCAGCCCAAACCTGAGCGCGCGCCTTGCCGGCCCGGACGGGCGCGACATCGCGCTCGGCTGATCAGGCCGCGGCGGCGGGCGCTTCTTCGCCGAGCCAGCGGCCCAACTCCGCCCGCGCCCGGTCGGTCAGGGCCTTTTTCTTGGCGAGCGCCTTTTCGGAGCCGCGCAGGCGCTTGCCGTCCGGCGCCTTGGGCGCGCGATCGAGCGGCGGAAACAGGCCGAAATTGACGTTCATCGGCTGGAAGGAGCGCGGCTTCGCGGCCGAGACCTCGCCCTCCTCGGGGTCGGCCGCGATGTGCCCGCCCGTGATGTGGTTGATCAGTGCGCCGATCGCGGTTGTGAGCGGCAGCGGCTCGACGCTCGCCCCGACGGCCTCCGCGGCCGCGAATCGTCCCGCCATCAGCCCGACGGCCGCGCTCTCGACGTAACCCTCGCAGCCCGTGATCTGGCCGGCGAAGCGGAGATCAGGCCGGAGCTTCAGCCGGAGCGTCCGGTCGAGCAGCTTCGGCGAGTTGATGTAGGTGTTGCGGTGCAGGCCACCGAGCCGGGCGAATTCCGCGTTCTCGAGGCCGGGGATGGTGCGGAAGATCCGCACCTGCTCGCCGTGTTTCAGCTTGGTCTGGAAGCCGACGAGGTTGAACAGGGTGCCGAGCGCGTTGTCCTGACGCAACTGCACCACGGCGGCAGGCCGGTCCTCCGGCCTGTGCGGGTTGGTGAGGCCGACCGGCTTCATCGGTCCCCAGCGCAGCGTCTCGCGCCCGCGCTCCGCCATCACCTCGATCGGCAGGCAGCCGTCGAAATAGGGCGTTGAGGCCTCCCATTCCTTGAAGGAGGTCTTGTCGCCCGCGACGAGCGCGTCGACGAAGGCTTCGTATTGCTCCCGGTTGAGCGGGCAATTGATGTAGTCGGCGCCCGTGCCGCCCGGTCCCGCCTTGTCGTAGCGCGACTGGAACCAGGCCACGCCCATGTCGATCGAGTCCCGGTGGACGATCGGCGCGATGGCATCGAAGAACGCGAGCTCGCCCTCCCCGGTCAGCTCGCGGATGCCGTCGGCCAGGGCCGGCGAGGTCAGCGGACCGGTCGCGATGATCGTGCGGCCCCAGCTTTCGGGGGGCAGGCCGGCCACCTCCTCACGGACGATCGAAATGCGGGGATGCGCCTCGAGGGCCGCCGTGACGGCGGCCGAAAACCCGTCGCGGTCGACCGCGAGCGCGCTGCCCGCGGGCACCTTGTGCCGGTCGGCCTCGCGCATGATCAGCGAGCCAAGCCGGCGCATCTCCTGGTGGATCAGCCCGACGGCATTCGCCTCGGCGTCGTCGGAGCGGAACGAGTTCGAGCAGACGAGCTCGGCGAGCCCGTCACTCTTGTGCGCCTCGGTCCCGCGCTCCGGACGCATTTCGTGCAGGACGACCTGCGCGCCTGCCTCGGCCGCCTGCCAGGCCGCCTCCGACCCGGCGAGCCCGCCGCCCACGATGTGGATCTGTTCTTCCATCCGGCCGGGTTAGCGGATCGGCCAGGACCGGAGCAAGCGCGTGCGACCTCTAGACACGAAAACGCCCGCCTCGAGGGCGGGCGTTCGATGTCGCCTGATCCGGGACCACGGATGAATCAGGCGGCAACTCCGCGGGCAACGCCGCTGATCTGATGACGCGCGATGCCGATATCCTCGAGCTCGCGGTCGGAAAGGCGCGACAGCTCGCGCATCGTCTCGCGGTAGCGGAGGTATTCGCGAATCTTGGAAAGAATGACGGAGGTGAACATCTGAGTGGCTCGGAAATTTCGCGATCGACCCGATGCCGACCGTGTTGCAGTGCATATAGAATGGGCCTCATGGTTGAAGAAGCGCCAATAACCTTGTTCCGACATGCATGGGACGCATAGCTTGGAAAGGTCCAGGTAACGATTGTGGCCGTCCGACCAGGCTCGCCCGCGTGTGACGCAAATCTGGGCTGGCATTCTATTGTGCATCGCACGCTGAACGGGCACAGGCGCGCAGGGGTTGGACAGGGCTGCGCGGGCTGATTAAGCGGAAGGCCCTTTCCCCGACCCGTCCCAGCCCCGATGTCCGCTGCCGAACCTGCCACGCTCGCCCTGCTCGCGCGCATCGCCGAGGCGCTCGAACGCCTCACGCCCGCCGTTTCGCCGAAACCCGACTTCACGGGGGCTGACGCGTTCGTGTGGCAGGCGGCAAAGAGGCTTCCCTCCCCCGTACCTCGGGTGAATCGGGTCGACATGGCGCTGTTGCGGGGCATCGACCGCGTGCGCGACACCCTGGTCGAGAACACGGAGCGCTTCGCGCGCGGCCTGCCCGCCAACAACGCGCTCCTCTGGGGCGCGCGTGGCATGGGCAAGTCCTCGCTCGTGAAGGCCGTGCATGGCGAGATCAACGCCGGCAAGGACGCGCCGGAGCGGCCGCTCAAGCTGATCGAGATCCATCGCGAGGACATCGACACCCTGCCGGACCTGATGACGCAGGTCCGCGCCGACCCGCACCGCTTCATCATTTTCTGCGACGATCTCTCGTTCGACGGCGACGACACCTCCTACAAGTCGCTCAAGGCGGTACTGGAGGGCGGGATCGAGGGTCGGCCGGACAACGTCGTCTTCTACGCCACCTCGAACCGCCGGCACCTGCTGCCGCGCGACATGATGGAGAACGAGCGCTCCACCGCGATCAATCCGGGCGAGGCCGTCGAGGAGAAGGTGTCGCTGTCGGACCGGTTCGGTCTCTGGCTCGGCTTCCACAAGTGCAGCCAGGACGAATACCTGGAGATGGTGTTCGCTTATGCGGCCCACCTCGGGCTCGAGGAGGACCAGGCGGTGGTGCGGGCCGAAGCGCTGGAATGGGCGACGACGCGCGGCGCGCGGTCGGGCCGCACGGCGTGGCAATACATCCAGGACCTCGCCGGCCGCCTCGGCAAGCAGATCAGCTGAGCGGGGTCGGGTCGGGGCCGAAGCGGTTCGGCCCCGGCGTGCCGCGCAGGAGGCCGTTCTCGATCAGGGCCCAAAGCCAGCCGACCAGCGGCACGAAGATCACCAGGACCCACCAGCCGGACTTGTCCCGGTCGTGCCAGCGCTTCACCGACACGGCGAGGCTGGCCACGAAGGACACGATCGCCACCGCGGCCGAGACGAGGCTATTCGGGTGGCCGAACAGCAGGCGGTCGAGAATCGACGCGACCAGCCCTGCCGCAAAAAGCAGAACGACGGCGAACCAATAGGCCCGCCGTTCGATCCGGCCCTCGAAGGTGAAGAGAAGCTGCGAGAGCGTCATCGCTGACCCTCTGCGCGCCGGGGCGAGCCGATCAGTTGCTTGCCAGGTACTTCATCGGGTCGACGGGCTGCGAGCCCTTGCGGATCTCGAAGTGGATCTGCGGGGACGTCACGTTTCCGGACTGGCCGGATTTCGCGATCGTCTGGCCGCGGTTCACCTTCTGGCCGCGTTTGACGTCGATGTCGCCGTTATGGGCGTAGGCCGACACGTAGCCGTTGTCGTGCCGGATCAGCACGAGGTTGCCGTAGCCCTTCACCTCGTTGCCCGCATAGGCGACGGTGCCGGATTCTGCGGCCTTCACCGGCGTGCCGTCCGGCACGGCGATGTTGATGCCCTCGTTCGAGCCGGAGCCGCCAAAGCCCGAGATGACGCGGCCGCGGGCCGGCCAGCGGAACTCCGCCTGCGGCGAGGCCGGCTGGGCGGGAAGCGAGGCCGTCGATTCCGGCTCGCGAACCGGCTTTGCAGGCTCGACCGGGACAGGCTTCGGCGCCTCGACCGCGGCGACCTTCTGGGGCGCCGGAGCCGGCTTCGCAGCAGCCACCTTCACGGGCTCGACCGGCTTAGCCTGGGGCGCAGCCGCGACGGGCTTCGCAGGCTCGGCCTTGGCCACCTTGACGGGCTCGGCCTTCGCGACCTTCGCGGGCTCGACCTTCGCCACCTTGGCGGGCTCAGCCTTCGGCTCCACCTTGGCCGCGAGCTTCGCGGGGGCGGGCTTTTCGGACGCGGCCGCCACCTTCTGAGCCGGACGGACGGAGGCCTTCGCGTCGGCCTCGCGGGCCGTTTTCGCCGGCTCCGGACCGCGCTGCCAAGCCAGTTGTCCCGGACGAACGCGAGCCTTGTCGGCGGTGGCAGGCGCGGCAGCCACGGCCTGGGCCGGCTTTGCCGGAGCGATCTGTTCGCGGGCCACCAGGCGACCCTGGGCCGGCCGGGGAGCCGGTGCGGCCTCGGCGACACGCGGCGCGGCGGCCGGACGGGAGGACGCGGCGGGGTTCGTGCCTGCGACACGGCCTGCGGGATTCATCGCGTCGGCGGCGGGCGGCCGGTTATAGGCCGGGGCGGACGCGACCTTCTGGGCAGGCGGGGCGAGCGGCGCGGACTGGACGGAGCTGCGCGGCATGGGCGCGGCCCTGACCGGTTGATCGACGCTCGCCGTTGCCGCCGGCTCGGGCTGTTCGCTCGAGAAGGGGTTCGCGAAGGGGGTCTCCGAGAGCCGCATCGCATCGGTGCTGCAGGCGGCAGCCATGCTGCCGATCGCCCCAACGATTGCGAACCGAGACACGGTACGAGCTAACTCGCTCACACGACCGTAACGCATCGAACCCCACCCGAACTGAACGCCAACGCCACGGTCTGATTAAAGCGGGATTCAGGTTAAACTTCCGTTTCCCCTGACGTTTTCGCTTCAAACTTGAGGTTTGCTCGGCAGCAACGGCGCCAGCCGGACCGGCGCACCGAAGGCGTGCGCGAGCTCGCCCTCGGCGTCGCGCGCGATGGTCAGCAGCTGCGGCGTCCCGTCCATGATGGCGCCCGCGACGAGCCGCCCACCGACGACCAGCCGGGAGGTGAGCGCGGGGCTGAGATAGGGCAGCACGCCGTTGAGAATGATGCGGTGATAGCGGCCCTGGACCTCGCCGCCGTCCAGCCCATCCCCGCAGGACATCTTCACGCGGGAGAAGCCCGCGAGTTCGAGCCGCCGTGCGGCGCTCTCGGCGAGCGTCGGGTGACGCTCGACCGTGTGCACCTCCGCGCCGATCCGGGCCAGCAGCGCGGTGACGTAGCCGGTGCCCGTGCCCACCTCCAGGATGCGCTGCCCCGGCTTCACGTCCAGGGCGGCCAGCATGGTGGCGACGACGGTCGGCGACGTCATGGTCTGGCCGCACGCGATGGGGAGCGCCACGTCCGAGCGGGCGAGGTCCGCAAAGCGGCGCGGGGCGAAGAAGTCCCGCGGCACGGTCTCCATGGCCCGCAGGACATTGAGATCGAAGACGCCCCGCTCGCGGAGCGACAGGACGAAGGCCGCCGTACCCTGGCGGTGAAGGTCGAACTCGGAAGGAGCCGGAAGGCTCAGAGCTGCGGACACGATACACTACTCGACAGCTACAATGCGGCCGATTGTGGCGACGTCCGGTTAGGGAAAGGTATGCGGCCGCGGCTCAGGCCTGCCGGATGGCTTCGAGGACCTCGGACGCGTGCTCGGCGCAGCGGGCGAACGTCATCAGGTCGCGCGCCGGGTCCGCGACAGGCGCGGCCGGCAAGAAGACCCCTCCCCGTCCGCCGGCGCGCAGGCCTTCGGCGAGCATCAGGTTGTCGAACAGCGCAAAGTTTTCGACCGCGAGGCCATCGGCCGCGAACAGCTGATCCCCGTCGGTCCGGAGCGGGCCGTAGCCGGACCGGACCCGCTCGACATGCGGGACGGGATCGTTGCTGTAGCCGAAGACGGGCTTGCCGAGCGCGACCATGTAGCCGAGCTCGAAGGCGGTGCCGGGATCGGCCCCGACGCCGCGGAACGGCGTCAGGTTCGCGATAACCGCGTCGGCCTCGCGCATGGCCGCGAGGCAGGCCTGGAAAATGGCCCCGGAGGTCGCCGGACCGGCCGCCCCATCACCGAGATCGATGGGAAACAGCCCGAGAAGGCCGAAGCGCGCGCAGATCGCGACCTTTTGCCGGCCGATCGCGACCGCGTCGGGCAGGAAGACCTCCGGCCCGGCGAGGTAGATTTTGGGGGGCAAGCGGCCGAGCCGGAGCTCAGACGAGCATCGCCATCGGGTTCTCGACCAGCTGCCGGAAGGCCGCGATCACCTGGGCGCCGAGCGCGCCGTCGATGGCGCGGTGGTCGCAGGACAGCGTCGCCGACATCACGCTCGCGACGGCCGGGGCGTCGTTCCGCACCACGACCCGCTTCTCGCCCGCCCCGACGGCCAGGATCGTCGAGTGCGGCGGGTTGATGATTGCCGTGAACTGCTTGATCCCGAACATGCCGAGGTTCGACAGCGCGGTCGAGCCGCCCTGGTACTCGTCGGGCTTCAGCTTCCTCGCTTTCGCGCGGGCGCCAAAATCCTTCATGGCGTTGGAGATCGCCGACAGGCTCGTCACGTCGGCCTGGCGAACGATCGGCGTGATCAGCCCATCGGGGATCGCGACCGCGACCCCGATATCGACGTGCTTGTGCCGCAGCATCGAGCCCTCGGTCCAGGAGACGTTCGCGGCCGGCACCTGCATCAGGGCCAGCGCATGCGCCTTGATCATGAAGTCGTTGACCGAGAGCTTGTAGGCCGGCTTGCCCTCGCGGTCCTTCGGGGCGGCGGCGTTCAGCTCCTCACGCAGCTTCAGCAGCTTCTCGAGGTCGCAATCGACCGTCAGGTAGAAATGCGGGGTCGACTGCATCGAGGCCGCGAGGCGGCGCGCGATGGTCTTGCGCATGGTGTCGTGCGGGATTTCCTCGAAGGCGCCCGGCTGGAAGAACTTCTTGATCTGCTCATCCGACATGGCGGGCGCAGGCGCGCCGGCCGGAGCCTGCAGGGGCGCGGCAGCCTGAGGTGTGCTCGCCGGGGCCGGGGCGCCGGCCTTGGCGGTGCCGCCCGCGATCGCGGCCTTCACGTCCGCCTGAACGATGCGGCCATGCGGCCCGGAGCCCTTCACCTGGGCGATGTCGACCCCGCCCTCCTTGGCGGCGCGGCGCGCGAGCGGCGAGGCGAAGACGCGGCCGCCGGCCGGGGCGGCCCCGTTCGGCTTGGCGACCTGAGCTGCCGAAGCCTGCGCCGGGGCGGCCGGTCCCTTCGGGGCCTCGTTCGAGCGGGCATAGCCACGCTGCGCGTCGTCCGACACCTTGGCTTCGTCGGCCTTGGCCGGCGCGGGCGCAGCCTCGCCGCCCCCGGCCGCGATGCTCTTCGGATCCTCACCCTCGGCCGCGATCACGCCGATCACCTGGTTGACCGGCACGTCGGCCGTGCCGTCCGGCACCGTGATTTTGGCCAGGACGCCCTCGTCGACGGCCTCGACCTCCATGGTCGCCTTGTCCGTCTCGATCTCGGCCAGGACGTCGCCCGACTTGATCCGGTCGCCCTCCTTCTTGAGCCATTTGGCGAGGTTGCCCTTCTCCATGGTGGGAGAGAGCGCGGGCATCAGAATGTTGGTCGGCATGGGGGTCAGGCCTCTGTCGAGGGCGGCGTGTCGAAAGGAAAGAGGGCGCTCAGCGGGAATGCCACCGCATCGAAGGGCGGCATCCTCACGAGTTCACCGGTTTGGACGGTCTCGACCAGGAGCCAGTGTCGGCCCTGCAGCGAGAAGACTTCGAGCTCGCGCTCCTGCGGGTCGAGCAGCCACAGGTGCTCCACGTCGGCCTTGGCATAGATCCGGCGCTTCGCCCCGCGGTCGAGCCGTGCGGTCGAGGGGGACAGGACCTCGCACACCCAGTTGGGCGCGGTGTCGACGTAGGGGGTGGCCGGCAATTGCGGCAACCGCTCCCGCCGCCAGCCCGCAAGATCGGGCACCACAACCTGGCCGTCCAGGTGCAGCTCCGGCTCGGCCATGAAGATCCAGCCGCCGGGGCCTCCGCGGCCGCGCTGGAAAGGACCCGTGAGTTCGCCGGCCAACCCGAAGGCGGCGACGCCGTGCTCGGGCCGGGGCCGCGGATGCGTTTCCAGCACGCCGTCGATGATCTCGGCGACCAGATGCTCCGGGACGGCTTCGAGGTCCGCGTAGGTGGCCTGACGGCTCGCGGGCTGCGCCATGGTCAGGCTCCGCGTCCAGCGGGCGTCCGGGCGCGCATCAGTTCACCGCCCGTGTCGAGCCGGGATCGGTCGGGCGGTTCAGCTCGGCCTCGAGGCCCGCCCGGATCTGGGCCAGTGCCTCGTCCTCCGTCATCCCGGTCTCGAGCGCGTAGATGCGGCTCGCGTGCCGGGCGAGGTCGACAAGAAGGATGCCCCAGGTGAACGGGTCGTCGAAGCTGCGGCGCAGCCCTACGCTGACCGCGCCGTCGACGATGGATGCGCGCAGGATCTCGACCCCGCCGCGCTCGAGCGCGTCCGGTGGAACCGGGAGCTCGTCGAAATCGGCCGCCACGCCCTCACCGATACAGGACGGCCTTGGCGGCCGCGATCACCTCGCCGACATTCGGCAGCGCGAGCTTTTCCAGGTTCGCCGCGTAGGGCATCGGGATGTCCTTGCCCGTCACGCGCGCCACCGGCGCATCGAGATAGTCGAAGGCGTGCTCCATGATGCGCATGCCGATCTCGGCCGTGACGCCCGATTGCGGGAACCCTTCTTCGACGGCGACGCAGCGGTTGGTCTTCTGCACGGAGCGGATGACGGTCTCGATATCCATCGGGCGGATCGTGCGCAGGTCGATCACCTCGGCCTCGATCCCCTCCTTAGCGAGCTCCTCGGCGGCCTTCAGGGCGTAGGTCATGCCGATCCCGAAGGAGACGATCGTGACGTCCGAGCCCTCGCGGTGGATGCGCGCCTTGCCGATCGGCAGGACAAAATCGTCGAGCTTCGGCACGGGCATGGACTGCCCGTACAGGATCTCGTTCTCCAGGAAGATGATCGGGTTGGGATCGCGGATCGCGGCCTTGAGCAGGCCTTTGGC
>JAQGJZ010000402.1 GCA_028290385.1 Enterovirga sp. | reverse complement strand
GATGTGGTCGGGATCGGAGCCCTTCAGGGTGACGACCTCGCCATGATAGTTCGTCTGGATGCCGCCCATGTTGTAGTGGACGGTCGGGATGACCGGGATCGGCTCCTTGGTGACATCGACGCCCGCGAAGATCTTGGCGCTCTCCGAAATGCCGGGAAGGCGCTCGTGCAGGATCTTCGGGTCGAGATGGTCCAGGTGCAGGTAGATGTGGTCCTTGCTCTTGCCGACGCCGCGGCCGGCCCGGATCTCCATGGTCATGGAGCGCGAAACGACATCGCGCGAGGCGAGGTCCTTGGCGGAGGGGGCATAGCGCTCCATGAAGCGCTCGCCCTCGGAGTTCGTGAGGTAGCCGCCCTCGCCGCGCGAGCCTTCCGTGATCAGGCAGCCCGAGCCGTAAATGCCGGTGGGGTGGAACTGCACGAATTCCATGTCCTCGAGCGGCAGGCCGGCGCGCAGCACCATGGCGTTGCCGTCGCCCGTGCAGGTATGCGCCGAGGTGGCCGAGAAATAGGCGCGGCCATAGCCGCCCGTCGCCAGGATGGTCATGTTGGCGCGGAAGCGGTGGATGACGCCCGTCGCCATCTCGAGCGCCACGACGCCGCGGCAGCGGCCTTCCTCATCCATGATGAGGTCGATCGCGAAGTACTCGATGAAGAAGTTCGTCTGGTTGCGCACGGCCTGGCCGTACAGCGTGTGCAGGATGGCGTGGCCGGTGCGGTCGGCCGCCGCGCAGGTGCGCTGCGCGATGCCCTTGCCGAAGTCGGTCGTCATGCCGCCGAACGGGCGCTGGTAGATCTTGCCCTCTTCCGTGCGCGAGAAGGGGACGCCCCAATGCTCGAGCTCGTAGACGGCCGCCGGCGCGTTGCGGACCAGGTATTCGATCGCGTCCTGGTCGCCGAGCCAATCCGACCCCTTCACGGTGTCGTACATGTGCCAGCGCCAATCGTCCGGCCCCATGTTGCCGAGCGAGGCCGAGATGCCGCCCTGCGCCGCGACGGTGTGCGAGCGCGTCGGGAACACTTTGGAGATGCAGGCCGTGCGCAGGCCCGCCTGCGAGCAGCCGACAGTCGCCCGCAATCCCGCGCCGCCCGCACCGACCACGACGACGTCGAAGCTGTGGTCGACGATCGGGTAAGCGTCGCCGTTGATCTTCGGAGCCGCCGCCCCGTTGCCGTTCGTGGCCATTATGTCCGATTCCTAGACGGGAGGCAGCGGGACGCGGCCGAAGCTGATCTTCAGGACGGAGAACAGGCAGGCCGCGGCGATCACCGCCGCAAAGAAGTTGTTCGCGATGACCGAGGCGATCTTCAAGCCGCGGTCGTGGACGTAATCCTCGATGACGATCTGCATGCCGAGGCGCATGTGGTTCGTCACCGAGATGACGCAGAGGATGAGCAGAAGGGCGACGAGCGGGTTGGAGATGATGCGGATCGCCTCGGGGTAAGGCTGCCCCGCGAGGTTCGCGATGATGATCACGAAGGCGACGACCAGCGGGATGTTGGATATCGCGGTGACGCGATGGAGCCACCAATGCTCGACGCCGTGATGGGCGGCGCCGAGACCCTTCACCCGCGAAAGCGGGGTCCGCATGTCGACGCGCGTATCGGCCCTATTGTCTGCCATGTGTCCGTCGTCCTCAGCGCGTCAGCAGCGCCACGGCCCAGATCAGGACCGTCAGCGTCACCGAGCCGATCAGGGTGAAGCGCGCCATCTGCATGCGCGTGCCCGGCTCCATGCCGTGGCCGAAATCCCAAACCAGGTGGCGCACCCCGCCGAGCAGGTGGTGCATCAGGATCCAGGTGTAGCCGAACAGGATCAGCAGCCCGATCGGCGAGCCGAAGAACCAGGACACCCGGTCGTAAGCGGCCGGGCCGGACGCCATCGCGAGCAGCCAGATCGCCACCAGGACCGTGCCGAAATAGAGCGCGCTCCCGGTCACGCGGTGCGCGACGGACATCGCCATGGTCCAGGTCCAGCGATAGATCTGGAGATGAGGCGAGAGCGGCCTCGGCACATCGCGCGCAGCCTGAGCTTTCGCGTCGGCCATCAGGAACTCCAGAGCTTCGAGTGAGAACGGGGCGAATTTGGAAGCGTTCCTAACGAACCCCCGGGGGTGCTGCAACGCGGTAAGTGGTTGGTCGACCACATGCCAGAGCTTGGCGGCAACCCTTGCCTGAGAGCCTTCATGGGAACGCTCCGATGAGGCGCCACCAACCGAAGGCGAGTGGCGGCGTGACCAGCAGCGAGAGCACCCCGAAGGCGAGCGTCAGCCGCGCCGCTTTCCTCAGCGGCACTCCGCCGAGCTGGGCTGCCACCACGATGGGCGGCGCCTGATAGGGCAGGAATACGGTCGAGAAGCCGATCACCTGGATCATGACGACCGTGAGCAGGGACAAGCCGGTCGCGGCCGACAGGTCTCCAGCCAGCGCCGTGTAGAGCGCCGGGGCGCCGTTCGCCGTCAGGGCGAGGGTGAGGAGGGTCGAGATTCCCACGAGCGCACCGAAGTTCTCCGCCACGGCCCCGGGCGCGAGCGGAGCAACCACGAGCAGGGCCCGGCCGATCGCCCCGGCAAGGCCCGATTCGTTCACAACGGCAATCAGCCCGATGACGCCGGCGATGTAGAAGCAGATGCGCAGGTTGACTTGGCCGAACGCCTCCGCCGGGAGCACACCGTAGCGCGGGAGAAGGCAGGCGACCGCGGCCGCGAGCCCGACCCAGGCGGGCTGGATGCCGTGCCAGCTATCCGTGATCCACAAGATCAGGGTGAGGGCGAGCACGGCGGCGAGGCGCTTCTCCTCGACCGACCAGGGCTTCGCTGCCCCGCCCTCCCCCGCGTGGCGGGTCACCCGATCGGGGAACATGCGGCAGATCAGGACCACGAGCAGTGCGCCCTTCACGACGGCGAGCACGGGCGCGTGCAGCAGCAGATAGGGCAGGTAGCGCAGCGTGAGCCCGTGCAGCGTCTCGACCGCGCCGGCCATGACGAGGTTCGGTACGTTTGCGGGCAGGATCGCGGCCGACAGGACCGGGGTCGCGACCCCGACCGCGAGGACGGCACCGAACCGTCCCATGCTGCCCGCCGGCAATCCGAGCTCGTCCGAAAGCGCGAGCACGATGGGCACGAGCAGCGCGATCCGCCCGAGATTGGACGGCATCACGAAAGCGAGCGCGAAGGCCAGCGCAACCAGCCCCGCGATGAACACCGGATAGGACCCGGATAGCGGGCGCGCGAGACCGCGCGCCATGCGGGTGCCAAGCCCTGTGCGGGTCATCGCGGCCCCGACCACCAGGCCCGACAGGACCAGCCAGAACGCCGAGGACGCGAAGCCGGAAAAGATCGTCGCCGGGCTGGCCACCTTGGCCAGGGTCGCGGCCGCGAAAAAGGCGAGCGTGGCCACGATCTCGGGCACCAGAGCGGTCGCCCAGAGAAACAGCGTCGCGACGGCGATCACCCCGACGGTGATCATGGAAGCGGCCATGCCTTCGTCATGCGCGAAGCCATTGGACTGGTTCACCCGTGCGTGCAATCCTCAATGGCCGAAAAGAGCCTTCGCGCTTCACGAATCCATGCTGCATTTCGACCTGAAGGATCTGAGCCTCTTCCGGCATGTCGTCGAGGCGGGCTCGATAACGGCCGGCGCGGAGCGCGCCCGGCTTGCGCTCGCGGCGGCCTCGGCCCGGATCCGCGGCATGGAGCAGGATCTCGGCGCCGCGCGCCTGCGCCGGGGCCGCAGCGGCGTGACTCCGACCGCGGCCGGCCGCACGCTGCTGCAGCATGCGCGCACCATGCTGGCCCAGGCCGAGCGGCTGCGCGAGGACCTCGGCGCCTTCGCGGGCGGCAGCGCGGGCGAGATCCGTCTGCTGTCGAACACCAACGCCATTCTCGAATTCCTGCCCGACGCGCTTGCAGCCTTCCTGGCCGCGCATCCCCGCATCTCGGTGGTCCTGGAGGAGCGCCTCTCGGACGAGATCGTCGGCCTCGTGGCCGAAGGCGTCGCCGATATCGGCATCGTGGCCGGCACGGTGCAGACGGGTGCGCTGGAGACCTTTCCGTTCCGGACCGACCGGTTCGCCGTGGTGACGGGCCGGACCCACCCGCTCGCCGGGCGCGAATCGGTCGCCTTTGCCGAGGTGCTCGAGCACGAGCTCGTGGGCCTCGACCGATCGAGCGCGCTGCAGCGTTTTCTCTCCGGGAAGGCCGCAGCGCTCGGCCGCGCGATCCGGCTGCGTGTGCAGCTCCGGAGCTTTGATGGCGTATGCCGGCTGGTCGAGGCGGGCGTCGGCATCGGCATCGTGCCGGAGACCACCGCCCGCCGTGCGCAAAAGCTGTCCAGCCTCGCGATCGTCGCGCTGAGCGACCCCTGGGCGGCGCGCGACCTGACGATCTGCCTGCGCGGCTACGGCGCGCTGCCGCCATCGGCGAAGATGCTGGTCGATCACCTCCGGGCGGGATCGGGGGACCGCTGAGGCCCGCGCACCTGTGCCGCAAGAGCGCTGTCGCGCCGCTTCGACCGGCCAGGACTTCGGGCGTAGCATCGCCGGGTGTGAGCCGGGAGGAACGACGAATGGCGAGCGCCAAGAACACCATCTGCCTGTGGTTCGACCGGGAGGCCGAAGCGGCGGCGCGCTTCTATGCTGAGACGTTTCGCGACAGCGCGGTCGGCGCCGTCCACCGCGCCCCGGGCGATTACCCGGCCGGCAAGGCCGGTGACGTCCTGACCGTGCAGTTCACGGTTGCCGGCATTCCCTGCCTCGGCCTGAATGGCGGGCCAGCCTTCAAGCACAGCGAAGCCTTCTCGTTCCAGATCGCGACCGACGACCAGGAGGAGACGG
>JAQGJZ010000331.1 GCA_028290385.1 Enterovirga sp. | reverse complement strand
CACGATGAACTCCCCGACCATGGGGATGAAGCACAGGAGCGCGCCGGCCAGGATGCCGGGCTTCGAGAGCGGCACGGTGACGGTCCAGAACGCCTTGAGGGGCGAGGCGCCGAGGTCCTCGGCCGCCTCGATCAGCGTCGGATCCTGGCGTTCGAGGCTGGCGTAGAGCGGCAAGATCATGAAGGGCAGGTACGAATAGACGAGCCCGATCAGGACGGCCGCCTGCGTGTTCAGGATCTGGAGCGGCTCCCCGACGAGGCCGAGCCCGAGCAGCGCGCGGTTGAGGAAGCCCTCGGGGCTGAGGATCGCCATCCAGGCATAGACCCGGATCAGGAGGCTCGTCCAAAACGGCACCACGATGAGGGCGACGAGGATGGGCCGCCACCCGGCCGAGGCCCGCGCCATCGCGAGCGCGATCGGGTAGCCGACCAGCAGCAGGATAAGGGTCGCGGCCGCCGCGAGGCCGAGCGAGGACAGCGCGGCGTCCCGGTACAGGTCGTCCGCCAGCAGGGTCCGGTAATTTTCCAGCCCGAGCGCGTCGAAGGCCTGGCGCCAGGCCTCGGGATCGAGGCTCCAGGGCAGATGCGGACGGTATGGCGGCTGCGCCGTCGCCGGCTCAGACAGGCTGATCCGGAGCACCATGGCGAAGGGCGCCAGAAAGAACAGCGCCAGCCAGAGGAAGGGCGGCCCGAGCACGGCAAGGCGGCCGCGCCGGCTCCGGGCGACGGGCGCGCTCACGGCAGCAGCATCGCCAGCTCGGGCGGCATCGTGAGGCGCACGGCCGCGCCCTCCGCGAGTCCGTCGGCCGGCCGCGCGTTCGGTCGCGCCACGCGCAACACCACGCCGGAGGGTAGCTCGACGCGAAAAACCGTCTCGCCCCCAAAATAGCTCTCGCCGACGATCCGCCCGGCCAGGGTATTGGGGCTGCCCGCGTCGCCCCGATCCGCCGCGATCGCGATCGCCTCCGGCCGGATCGCGACCGTGCAGGCCCCCGCCAGTGCCGGCGCGCCGTCCCGCTCGGCAACCCGGAGCGGGCTTTCGGACCAGGGCGTCGCAACGAGCACGAAGGCTCCCTCGCGGCCGACCACCCTCCCCTCGGCGAGGTTCACGTCGCCCAAAAAGGTCGCGGCGAACCGGCTCGTCGGCCGCTCGTAGAGCTCGCGCGGGGTGCCGACCTGGGCCATGCGGCCCTTCTCCATCAGGCCGATCCGGTCGGCCATGCTCATGGCCTCGTCCTGATCGTGCGTGACCATGACGAAGGTCGTGCCGATGCGATGCTGCAGGCTCTTCAGCTCGGCCTGGGTGTCCTCGCGCAGCCGCCGGTCGAGGGCGCCGAGCGGCTCGTCGAGCAGCAGCACGCGCGGATTGCGGGCCAGCGCCCGGGCGAGCGCAACGCGCTGGCGCTGCCCGCCCGAGACCTGGCCCGGATAGCGTCCGCCGAGGTCGGGCAGGCGGACCAGGCGGAGCATCTCGTCGACGCGCGCCTCGATCGCGGCTTTGGGCATCCCGGCCTGCCTCAGCCCGTAGGCGATGTTCCCGGCCACCGTGAGGTGGGGAAACAGGGCGTAGGACTGGAACATCATGTTCAGCGGCCGCCGATGTGGCGGGTCCCGGGCGATGTCGCGCCCGTCGAGCAGGATGCGGCCGGCATCGGGCGCCTCGAAGCCGGCGAGCAAGCGCAGGAGCGTGCTTTTTCCGCAGCCGGAGGGGCCGAGCAGGCAGAAGAACTCGCCGTCGCGGATGGCGAGCGTCAGGTCGTCCAACGCCGCAAGCGCGCCGAAGCGCTTCGATATGCCTTCGAACCGGATCAGGCTTTTCGGACCGCCGGAGCCTTCCCCGGGAGGCACCGCCCCGACTCCGCCCGTCGCCGGATCGGCCAAACGTCGCCTGAAGACCAAGATACCCGTGAACCTCGCGCCCGCTCGGGCCGGACCCTAGCGAAGCCGCCTCGGGCGCTCAATGCGCATCGGCCGGGGCCGGCCCCTTCGGCCGTTGGATAAAGGGCGTGAGCAGCGCGAGCGATCCGAACAGGAACGTCATGATCAGGAAGACGTCCCCAAAGGACATCACCAGCGCCTGCTGCCGCACGATGTTCGACAGCGTCTTCAGCCCCGCGAGGCCCGCATCCGAGCCGAGCCGCGCATAGGCGCCGGTCATCGTCTGCAGCGTCTCCGTCGCGACGCCCCGGCTCCAGGTGACCTTCTCGTGCAGGCGCGCCAGGTGCAGGTCCCAGCGGTCGTTCAGGATCGTGTTGATCAGCGCGAGGCCGACAGCGCCGCCGAGGTTGCGGGTCAGGTTGAACAGGCCGGACGCGTTCTTCATCCGCTCGGGCGAGAGCGTGCCGAGCGCGATGTTGTTGATCGGAATCATGCAGATCATCAGCGAGACGCCGCGCAGCACCTGCGGGATCAGGAGCTCCCAGAAATCCCAGTCCTTCGTGATGTAGGACGCCCACCAGGTGCCGAGGCCGAAGCCGATGAAGCCGGCCGCCATCAGGGCGCGCGGATCGACCTTGCCCATCAGCTTGCCGATCACGGGAGCGGTCAGGAACATGCAGATGCCGGTGACGAACATCGTCTCGCCGATCTGCAGGGCCGAGTAGCCGCGCACCCGGCCGAGATAGACCGGGTAGAGGTAGGTCAGGCCGTAGAGCCCGATCCCCATGACGAAGCTGAAGGCGCAACCGCCCGCGAAGTTGCGGTTGCCGAAGGCGTAAAGGTCGACGATCGGCTGCCGGGCCGTGAACATGCGCCAGAAGAAGCCGAAGCCGGCGCCGACGCAGATGACGGTTCCGATCAGGATGTATTCGTCCTGGAACCAGTCGTTCGTCGGGCCCTCCTCGAGCACGAATTCGAGGCAGCCGAGGAAGGCCGCCATGAGGCCGAGCCCGGTCCAATCGAAGTTCTTGAACAGGTCGAGTTGGGGCTCGTCGAAATCGACCAGGAAATAGGTCGTCAGCGTGACGAAGATGCCCGGCACGATGTTGACCAGGAACAGCCAGTGCCAGGAGAACAGGTCCGTGAGGTAGCCGCCGACCGTGGGCCCAATGGTCGGCGCGAGCGTCGCGACGAGGCCGATGATCGGCGTCACGACGTTGCGCTGCTCCGGCCGGAACACCGTGTAGGCCGACGCGAAGACGGTCGGGATCATGCCGCCGCCGATAAAGCCCTGCAGCGCGCGGTAGATGATCATCTCGTTGATGGACGAGGCCGTGGCGCACATAAAGCTCATCAGCGTGAACCCGGCGGCGGAGATCACGAACATCCACCGCGTCGACAGGACACGCGACAGCGTGCCCGAGAGCGGGATCATGATGACCTCGGCGATCAGATACGCCGTCTGCACCCAGGAGATCTCGTCGGCCGAGGCGGAGATGCCGGCCTGGATCTCGGCGAGCGAGGCGGAGACGATCTGGATGTCCAGGATCGCCATGAACATCCCGAACACCATGCAGAGAAAGGCGAAGAGCTTGCGCCCCTCCCCTGCCGGTTTCGAGGCCGGGACCGGCACCGGTGCCGGGGTCGAGAGCGCTGCACTCGCCATGGTGAATACCTAGCAGCCTGCGCGGCCCCTGTGCGCGTATCGACCCTTACGACCACGGACATGCCGGGACGGAGCACGGCGTCCTCGGCCTGCTGCACCTTGATGCGCACGGGCACGCGCTGGACGATCTTGGTGAAGTTGCCCGTCGCGTTCTCGGGCGGGAGCAGGCTGAACTGCGAACCGGATGCCGGCGAGATGCTGTCCACGCGGCCCTCCAAGGTGTGGCCCGGATAGGCGTCCACCTCCAGCTCGACCCTCTGCCCTGGGTGGATCTTAGCGAGCTGCGTTTCCTTGAAGTTCGCGTCCACGCGGGCGCTGTTGAGCGGAACCAGGGCGGCGAGCCGGGTGCCGGGCTGCAGGTAGGCGCCGACCTCGACCGCGCGGTTGCCGAGCACGCCCGAGACGGGCGCCCGGATCACCGTGAAGGACAGGTCGCGCTCCGCCCTCGCGGCAGCGGTCCGATACTCGTCGGCGACGCGCTCCGCCTCGCCCTTCTGGGCGGCCAGCACCGCGACATTGGCCCGGGCGGCCACGAGCGCCGCCTCGCTTGCCTGCACGTTCGCGGCCGTCCGGTCGCGGTCGGCGAGCGCCTGCTCGAGCCGCGCCCGGGAGGTGTAGTCGGATTGCGACAGCCGGCTTTGGCGCTCGTAATCCGCGGCGGCCCGGGCGGCATCGGCCTTCGCGGCCGCGATCTGCGGCTCGGTCTGACGCGCCTGCGCCTCCGCGGCCTGGATCTGGCGGCCGATGCGCTCGACCGAGGCGGCCTGCGTCGCGACCTTGTCGCGCGCCGCCTGCAGGGCGAGCCGGTAATCGACGTCGTCGATGCGGGCGATCACGTCGCCCGCCCGGACGGTCTGGTTGTTCTCGACCACGACCGCGGTCACGTAGCCGGAGGCCTTGGCGGCCAGCACCGTCACGTCCGCCCCGACATAGGCGTCGTCCGTCGAGACAAAGAAGCGGCCGTTCGTCCACCAGCCGTAGCCAAAATAGCCGCCCACCAGGAGCACGATCGCGAGAAGAGCCAGCAGCACCAACCGTTTGCGCGACCCTTTCGGCCGCGCGGGGGGCGGCGCTGCGGACGGCACGTCCCCGTCGGGGGCGGCCGGCGGAACAGCCCGGGCCGGGTCGGTCCGCGCGGTGGGCTGAAAGCCACGGGCCACGTCCGGCGCCTCGTGCTGGGCACCGCTCACCGGCGTCGCAGACAGGTCTTTGCGCCCGGATTGCACCATGCTCAATCTCCCTGCCAGCCGTGCCGGCGCCCGATTTGACCCCTCGGGACGACGCTCATATATGTTGACCGAACGGTTCGGTCAATGAATCGCGCGGGACCTGATGAGCACGACGCTGCTGGACAAGACTGAAAGTTCCGGAAACGACACCAGCAAGCGGCGCCAGATCCTCGACGGGGCGCGCCGGGTCTTCCTGTCGGCCGGCTTCGATGGGGCCAGCATGGGCGAGATCGCGAAGGCCGCGCGCGTCTCAAAGGGGACGCTGTACGTCTACTTCGATTCCAAGGAGGCGCTGTTCGAGGCGCTTACCCTGGAGGAGAAGGCTGGCCTCGCCGAGGTGCTGTTCCGGCTGGACGAGACCGACCCCGACGTGCGCGCCGCGATGCGCCGGCTCGGGATCAGCTTCCTGAACGCCATGCTGAAGCCGGACCACATCTCGTCCATCCGCATGGTCATCGGCGCGACGGACAAGTTTCCCCGCTTCGGCCAGGCCTTCTACGAGGCCGGCCCCCGCACGGGCGTCCGCCGCCTCAAGGCCTACCTGGACGCGCAGGTCGCGGCGGGGCGGCTGCGGATCGACAGCACCGAGGTCGCGGCCGAGCAGTTTCTCGGCCTGTGCTCCGTGAATCTTTTCCGCCGGGCGATCTTCGGCGTGGAAACCGACATGGGGGAGGACGCCATCGCCCGGGAGATCGAATCCGCCCTGCAGGTGTTCTTCGCGGCCTACGGGCCGGCCTGACTCACTCCTCGCGCAGGGCCGCCTGCACCCGCTGGTGCAGCAGGTCCGGCCGCTTGATCACGAGGGCGCCGCGCCTGCGCTCGATCAGGCCCTCCTGGTCCATGCTGGTGAACTCGCGCGTGACCTGCTCGCGCCGGCAGCCGATTCGGGCGGCGAGGACGTGGTGGAAGGGCGGCGGGGTCACCACGCGCTCCGTCTCGCTACCCTGGCGCGGCACCGACAAGCGCAGCAGCTCCGAGTAGAGCCGGTGCCGAAGGTCGAGCACCGTCTGCTCCATCAGGCGGGCGTCGAGCTCGCGCACGCGGCCCGTCAGCAGACGGAACACCCGCGCGGCGACCGTCGGAGCGGCGAAGACGATCTCCTGGAAGACGGGCGCCGACATCACGCAGACCTCGCCCCGGGTCAGCGCCGTGACGTTGGCCGAGCGCTTCACCCCGTCGAGCGCCGCGAGTTCGCCGAACAGCGAACCGGCCCGCATCTCGCCGAGGATGACCTCCTTGCCGGACCGGGTCCGAATAAGGACCCGCACGTCGCCCGAGGCGACGAAGAAAACGTCCCGGGAGCTGTCGTCGAAGTCGACCAGGATCTCGCCGGGCGAGAAATGCCGCCAGCGCACGCGTGTCTCGAAGCGGACCAGATCGATTTCCGCATCCTTGAACAGCGGAATGCCAGACAAACGGTTCATGCCACTCCCCCGGCCGGCATGGCTGCCGTAAAGCCTGCCGAAGTCAAGCGCCGCGCCTTTGCTACCGCGTTACTTGGTAACGGGAAAGCAGCGCGGCGCTCGCAACTTCGAGAACACGCAGCACGCGCAACCCCTCGCGCCCGTCGGTCTTGGGCGAACCTGCCGACCCGATGCTGTCGAGAAACTGCCGGCATTCGAGCCGAAGCGGCTCGCCCTGTTCGACCGCGAGGCTCTGCGGCTCCGGGCGCTCCACCAGGGCCGTCCCGCCGGTTTCGGTGATGGCGTAGGGGTGGAGCACGAGCTTGCGCTCCCAGGGCTCCCGATCATCGAACACCGCCATGGCGTCCGAGCCGACGACCACGAGCCGCTGCTCCTTATAGGGATGCAGCCAGGAGGATCGGATCTCGGCCGAGGCGCCCCCCGGGAACGCGAGCGCGACGGTTGTCGTGTCCGCGATGGCGGGATGGGTCTGGTAGGTTCCGAAGGCCTGCACGTCGTCCGGCTCCTCCCCGATCAGGGCGAGCACCATGGAGACATCGTGCGGCGCCAGCGCCCAGAGGGCATCCTCCTGCCGCCGGATCGCGCCGAGATCGAGCCGCGTCGACACGATGGACAGGATCCGCCCGAGCCTGCCCGCGCCGACCAGGCGGGCGAGTTCGACGAAGGCCGGGTGATATTGCAGGATGTGGCCGACCATCAGCACGCGGCCGTGCCGTTCCGCCGCAGCGCAAAGCTGCTCGCCATCCGCGACCGACAGCGCGAGCGGCTTTTCGACGAAGAGGTGCTTGCCGGCCGCGAGAGCCTGGAGGCCGAGCGGCAGGTTTTGGGCGGGCGGCAGCGCAAAAACCAGCCCCGCGATGCCGGGATCCTGCAGGGCCTGCTCGAAGGACAGCGCCGGCACGCCGAAGCGGCCGGCCTGCTCGGCCGCGAGGGCCGGGTCGGCATCGACCACCCCGGCCAGCGCCCCGAGCTCGGCATAGTTGCGGACGTGATTGCGCCCCCAGCGGCCGCACCCGACCACCGCGACCCGTGGGCCGGACCTGTCTTCTGCCGAACTCATCCAGCCCGCTCTTCCCGCCTCCGCCCGCATCGGGCCCGGGGCTCAATAGCGAGGCGCGGAGTCCGGGTCGAGGCCACGCCGGTCTTGCCCCCGCGGCCGGCAATCGCCACAACGCCCGCATGCTGCACCTCAATGAGCTGACCTATCGCATCGGCGAGCGGCTCCTGCTCGACCGCGCGACGGTTGCCCTGCCCACCGGCGCCCGCGTCGGCCTCGTCGGCCGCAACGGCGCCGGCAAGACGACCCTGTTCCGGCTGATCCTCGGCGAGATCGCGGGCGAGGGTGGCGCCGTCGCGCTGCCGCGTGGCGTGCGCATCGGCGCCGTGTCGCAGGAAGCGCCGGGCGGGCCGGAAACGCTGCTCGAGGTGGTGCTGGCCGCGGACAAGGAGCGCGCCGCCCTGCTGGCCGAAGCCGAGGGGGCCGACGGCATGCGCCG
>JAQGJZ010000323.1 GCA_028290385.1 Enterovirga sp. | reverse complement strand
CAAGGCGCAGGTCGGGGACGCCGCCGTGGACCCGGCACAGGAGCGAATCCTGACCGCGCTGGCCGAGCAGGAGGGCCGCCTGGGGCGCAAGAACGGCAAGGGCTTCTACGATTACCCGCCGAAAGGGCAGGGCCGAAAGAAGCTCTGGCCCGGCCTCGCCGACCTGCAGCCCGCGAAGCGCGATCCGGACACGATCAGCGTGGCGGAGCTGAAGCACCGCTTCCTCGTGGTCCAGGCGCTCGAGGCCGCCCGGACCGTCGAGGAGGGCGTGGTCACCGACCCGCGGGAGGCGGATGTCGGCTCCATTCTGGGGTTCGGCTTCGCGCCGTTCACGGGCGGCGCGCTGTCCTACATCGACGGCATGGGGGCGCGGGCCTTCGTGGAGCTCGCACGGTCCCTGGAGGCGGCGTACGGGGCGCGGTTCCAGCCGAACAAGCTCCTCCTCGACATGGCCGCGACCGGCGGCTCCTTCTACAACCGCGACACGCAGAAAGCGGCCGCCTGAAGCCGCCGAACGGCGGAGCGAGGTAAGCGCCTACTCCGCCGCGAGAGACGCGACGTGGATTCGCGACAGGAGCGCCCGTAGCGCCGCGGGTTTGAGGGGCTTGTTCAAGATGCTGATCTCGGCCTCGCCGGCCCGCTCCCGCAGCTCCGGCGAGCGGTCGGCCGTGATCAAAAGCGCGGGGAGTTCGAACCCGACCTCCTGGCGCACCGCCGCGATCGCACCGAGCCCGTCCTCTTCGTCCAGGTGGTAATCCGCGATCACGATCTCGGGGGGCTGCCCCAGGGCGAGGACCTGCCGGCGTGCCTCCTCGATCGAGGTCGCGGTCACGACCTCGCAGCCCCACCCGCGCAGCAGCGTCGCCATGCCGTCCAGCACGGCGGGTTCGTTGTCGATCGCGAGGATCATCATGCGCTGAAGCGGCGCGATCGCCGGGCCGCGTGTTGCAGGCGCAGGCTCGGCGGTGCGGGCCGGCTCGGCGGAGGCGATCGGCAGCGTCACCGAGAACACCGAGCCTTTTTGGGGCTCCGACGTCAGGCCGATCTCTGCGCCGAGCGTCTTGCCGATCCGCTCCACAATGGAGAGGCCGAGGCCGAGCCCGCGGGCGGCCTTGGCGCCCGCTGACAGTCGCCTGAACTCACGGAAGATGAGCGTCTGCTGCGAGGCCGGGATGCCCAATCCCGTATCCCAGACCTCGAGCCGCAACTGCGCGCCGCGTCGCCGGACGCCGACCAGCACTCGCCCGCGCGGCGTGTACTTCACGGCGTTCGAGACGAGGTTCTGCAGCAGGCGTCGCAGCAGCTGCCGGTCCGAGCGGACGGCAAGGTTCGTCGCCACGAAGCGGAGATCGAGTCCCTTCCCCTCCGCCATCGGGCCGAATTCGCGCGCCAACTGCCGGAACAGCTCGTCGACCCGGACCGTGCTCCATTGCGGGCGCAGCACGCCCGTATCAAGCCGCGAGATGTCGAGGAGGGTCGTCAGAATCTCTTCAACAGCGTCCAGCGACGCGTCGACATTCTCAGCGAGCGAGCGCTCATCCGGGCTCACGGTCCGCTCGCTCAGCGAGGTTGCGTAGAGCCGGGCGGCGTTGAGCGGCTGTAGGATGTCGTGGCTCGCCGCGGCCAGGAAGCGGGTCTTCGACGCGTTCGCCTCCTCGGCTTCGCGCTTGGCCCGGGTGAGCTCCTCGTTGAGCCGGGTGAGCTCCTCCGTCCGCTCTCGGACGCGCTGCTCCAGGGTCTCGTTCTCGCGCTCGCGCTCCTGCTCGCGCGCGAACAGGTCCGTGACGTCCGTGTAGGTGGTTACGAGGCCGCCACCCGGCAGGCCGTTCGACCGGACGGAGATGACCCGACCGCTCGGGTAGAGTTTCACGCGGACGGGCCCGACCTCGTGCATGATGCTGTGCAAACGCATGGCCACGAGGTCGTCGACATTGCCCGGCCCGTAGGCGCCGCGCTCGGCATTGACCCGGATGATCTCCTCCATGCCGACCCCGATGCGGATGAGCTCGGGCGGGAAACCGTAGAGGTCGATAAAGGCCTGGTTCCAGGTGAGAAGGCGCAGGTCCTTGTCCAGCACCGTGATGCCCTGCTGAGCGTGATCGATCGCGTGCTGGAGGAGGTCGCGGTCGTGCTGGAGGGCCGCCGAGGCCTCGTCCAGCAGTCGCAGCGCCGAGCGCGTGGACAGCTTGCCGCGCCGGAGGACGAGCGACAACGCCAGGCGCGACGAGGCGGCCCCGATCGCTGAGGCGAGAAGATGCTCCGCGTAGCGGAGGAAGTGAATGTCGGCTTCGGCCTTGCTGTCCAGCACCATGCCGCGCGACCGCGCGAAGCCCGCAAAGGAGCGCCGCGTGCGGTCTTCGCCGAGGAAGCGGCCGACCGCGCGGGTGAGCTCGTCGACACTCACGCTCGACAGGAACAGCCGCATCGTCGGGGCGATCGGCATGCGGTTCTCGCCCATGAAGGCGGATGCCTGCAGCCGCTCCAGCGCATTGGCCGGGCGCGCCAGCGAGAAGCCCACATAGGCCAGCACGTTGAGCGCGAGGCTCCACAGGATGCCGTGTGTCAGCTGCGGCAGCTCGACGCCGGCAAGCGCGGTCGGCCGCAGGCCGGCGAGCCCGAACGGCCCTTCGGCCAGCAGCACCGACGAGCTCATGTCCGCGACCACCGTCGGCAGCAGCAGCGTGTAGGCCCAGGTCGCGATGCCGACGATCAGCCCGGCGCTGGCGCCCTGCGCGGTCGCCCGGCGCCAGAACATCCCGCCGAGGAAGGCCGGCCCGATCTGCGCGACCGCCGCGAAGGACAGGAGGCCGATGGCGGCAAGCTCCGCATCCCCTGCCACGCGGTAATACGCATAGGCCAGGAGCGTGAGGGCGACGATCGACACGCGCCGGACCAGAAGCAGAAAGCCGCCGAGATTCGGCGCCGGCGCCCCCGGATAGGCCTCCGCCGAAAAGCCGCGGCGCCGGAGCACCAGGGGCATGATCAGGTGGTTGGCCACCATGACGGACACCGCGATCGTCTCAACGATCACCATCGCGGTCGCGGCCGATAATCCGCCGATAAAGGTGATGAGCGCGACCGCGCCCGATCCGCCCTGCATGGGCAGCAGCAGCACCGTCATGTCCCGATCGACCGCCTGCCCCGGGAACAGGTGCAGGCCGGCCAGCGCGAGGGGCACCACGAAGACGTTGATGCCGATCAGGTAGAGCGGGAACAGCCAGACGGCCCGGCGCAGGTCCTCCAGCCCGCGGTTCTCGACCACCATCATGTGGAACTGGCGCGGCAGAAGCAGCGCCGCGGCGGCCGAGATCAGGATCATGGCCGAGTAGCTGACTGGATCGGCCGTCGGCCCGAGAAGGTCGAGCGCCTGCCCGGATTTCTCGAGCCGTGCCACCATGTCGTTGAACCCGGCGAACATGCCGTAGACGACGAAGAAGCCCACGAGCAGGAAGGCGCCGAGCTTCACGAGCGACTCGAGCGCGATGGCGAGCACCATGCCGTTCTGGTGCTCGGTCGCGTCGGCGTGCCGCGTCCCGAACGCGACCGAGAAGCCGGCGAGCAGGATTGCGACAAGAAGCGCGATGTCGCCGAAGACCGGCAGGTGCGGGGCGTCGGCGGGATCCGCCGCGAGCAGCACTTCGACGGAGGCGGAGACAGCCTTCAGCTGCAGCGCGATGTAGGGGAGGGCGCCGATTACCGCGATGATGCAGACGAGCGCCGCCACCCGCTCGCTCTTGCCGTAGCGGGCGGCCACGAAATCGGCCACCGAGGTGATGTTCTGGGCCTTGGCGATGCGGATCACCCGCGCGATCAGCGGGTATCCGAGGCAGATCACCAGGATCGGCCCGATATAGATTGCCAGGAAATTGAGCCCGTTCCGGCTCGCGAGGCCGACGGAGCCATAGAACGTCCAGGACGTGCAGTAGACCGCGAGCGCCAGCGCGTAGATCGTGCTGCGCGAGCGCCGCCGCATGAAGCGCCGGCCCGCATGGTCGCCCCAGTGCGCGACCGCGAACAGGAGGCACAGATAAACGAGGGCCGACAGAAGAACGGCCCAGCTCGCGATCATGCTGGAGGATCCGGAACGTGCGGTCGCGATCTTACCGGCGCCACCTTACCGGGGCCACGTGGGGGACGCCATCGCGGCCCCGTGGCATGGTTCACCCTCGCAGAGAAACAGAGGATCGCATGCTCGAGGAGTTCAAGAAATTCGCCCTGCGCGGAAACGTCGTCGATCTCGCCATCGGCGTCATCATCGGCGCGGCCTTCGGCAGGATCGTCGATTCGATCGTGGGCGACATCTTCATGCCCATCGTGGGTGCCGTCACGGGCGGGCTCGACTTCTCGAACTACTACCTGGCCCTGTCGAGCAGCGTGCAGCAGGGCGCGGCCTATGTTGACGCCAAGAAGCAGGGCGCCGTGCTCGGCTTGGGCAACTTCGTCACCGTCGCGCTCAACTTCGTGATCATCGCGTTTGTGCTGTTCCTGGTGATCAGGGCGCTGAACCGGCTCAAGCTACACACGGAACAAGCGCCCGAGACGCCCGCAGACGTGAAGCTGCTCGGCGAGATCCGCGACATCCTCGCCGCGCGCGACGGGGCGCCGCCGCGATAGATCGCTGCGGCGAATGGGATCGATCAGCCCTTTTGGCTGAACGGAGCGGGCCCCTGCTGCTAAAAGGGCTGCTTCGCTCCCGATCACCAGGCCGTCCGCGCTCCGATGAACCCTGATCAATCCATGTCCCGCCGCGTCGGCATCCGTCAGGAGGCCGAGCGCGCGCCGGAGAGCGGCATCGTTGAGGTCGCCAATTACGGCCGCGGCAGGGAGGGACTGATCCCGCTCTGGATAGGCGAGGGGCACCGGCCGACGCCCGCCTTTATCGCCGACGAGGCGACGCGCGCCCTTGCGGCCGGCGAAACCTTCTACACGTGGCAGCGCGGCATCCCGGAGCTCCGGGACGCGATCGCCCGCTACACGGGCAAGATGTTCGGCCGCCCCTTCGATCCGGAGCGCTTCTACGTGACCATCGGCGGCATGCATGCGCTGCAGCTCGCGATGCGCATCGTCTCCGGCCCCGGCGACGAGGTGATCGTGCCGACGCCGGCTTGGCCGAATTTCGGTGCCGCGATTGAGGTGAACGGCGCCCGTGCGGTCGCGGTGCCGATGAGCCCCGGCCCCGACGGCTGGACGCTGGACCTGCCGCAGCTCGAGGCCGCCATCACGCCCCGCACGCGGGCCCTCGTCATCAACTCGCCGTCGAACCCCACGGGCTGGACGGCCTCCCGCGACGACCTCGCCCGCATCCTCGGCCTCGCGCGCCGGCACGGGCTCTGGATCATCGCCGACGAGATCTACCAGCGCTTCGTCTACGACCCCGGGCTCGGTGCCGAGGGGCGGACGCCATCCTTCCACGACGTGATGGAGGCGGATGACAGGATCCTCTTTCTCCAGACCTTTTCCAAGAACTGGGCGATGACCGGCTGGCGGGTGGGCTGGCTCGAGGCCCCGCCCGAGCTCGGGCCCGTCATCGAGAACCTCGTGCAATACACCACATCCGGGGTGCCGGCCTTTTTGCAGCGCGCCGCCGTCGTGGCGCTCCACCAGGGCGAGGAGCTCGTGGCGGAGCACATCGCGCTCGCCCGCCGCAACCGAGACATCGTGTGCGACGGCCTGCGGGCCACGAACGTCGTCGCGCTGCCCTCGCCGCCCGGCGCCTTCTATGCCTTCTTCAGCGTCGACGGCGTGACCGATACGCGGCGCCTCGCGCTGGACCTCATCGACCACGCCAATGTCGGGCTCGCGCCCGGCACCGCCTTTGGGCAGGGTGGCGCGGCCCATCTGCGTCTCTGCTTTCTGCGCGACACCGCGCTGGTCGAGGAGGCGGTCGGCCGCCTCGCCTCGGCGCTGCCGAGGCTCGCGGCGCGTCGCGCGGCCTGATCAGTTCGGCCGCGTCGCAATCAGCTCCCCAAGCGTCGCGAGCGTCGACGCATCGACGGCGCCATCCACCCGCGCCGGCCTGAAATGGCGCTGAAAGGCGGTCACCACCTCGCGGGTGGGCTCGTCCAGGATCCCGGTGGTCGCAAGGCCGTAGCCGTAGAAGGCGAGCGCATCCTGGAGGGCCTCGACCTCGGGTGCGCTGTCGCCCGGGAGCAGGACGGCGCCGCCGGTGATCGGCGCGGGCTCGACCCAGTGGCCGATCCCGGCTCGGGCCAGCCGATCCCAGGGAAAGAGCT
>JAQGJZ010000313.1 GCA_028290385.1 Enterovirga sp. | reverse complement strand
ATCGTGGGTGAGTTCGTCGGCTCCTCGGTCGGCCTCGGTACCTTGATCATCCAGCGCCAGGCTGTCGTGGACGTGGCCGGCGTGTTCTCAGTGCTGGCCTACCTGTCCTTCATGGGCATGGCCATGAGCCTCATGGTCAAGGCAGTGGCGCACAAGCTGACGTTCTGGGCTCAGTCCCAGGAGATCGTCAGTCCGTGACGGTGCGCTGAGTTTCGGGGCCGAAACGGGGCCCCGAAAAGGATCGACGAGCGCCTGTTGGGGCCCCTGAAGCGCCGGACTACTCGGCCACGCGGCGAAGGAACTCCAGGATCGCGGGACCCGCGCCGTCACTGTCGGTCCCGAGCGCGAAGAGGGGCGAGACGTGGTTGTGCCCCCGCAACCAGAGCAGTGGAGGGCAGCTCCCGTCCCGGATTGTGGCCGCTGTGGCGAGCTCCAGCGTGCCGGTGGCCAGGAAGGTCGGGTCGAATTCCGTCAAGATGAGGAGAAGCGGTATGCGGCTCGCCCCCACATGGGTCAGCGGCGAGCGCTGCTCATAGAGGCTCGCATCCTCGCCGAAATATTGCAGCATGTTGGGCGCGCGGTCCGCCGCGGTCATGCGGTGGATGCCGTTCATCAGCACGGCGCCCCGAACCGCCGCGATCCCGCTTGGCCGCAGATCGGGGTCGAACAACGCACCGGCCGCGTGGGTGGCGCCCGCCGATTGCCCGAACACGAAGATCCTGCCCGGATCGCCGCCATAGGTCTCGGCCCGAGCGATGGCCCAGTCGATCACCGCCGCTACGTCGTGCGCGCCCGCGGGCCAGGAATGGGCCGGAGCGAGGCGATAATCCGGCACGACCGCAACGAAGCCGTTCCGGGCGAAATAGGCGCCAAGAGCCTTGTAGCCGCGCCGGTCCCCGCCGACGAAGCCCCCGCCGGGCACGAACACGACGATCGGCCGCTTCTCCCCGCCCGGCGTGAAGACGTCGAGCCGCTGGCGCTCGTCCTCACCATACGGAACGTTGTCCACAACACGACCGGAGGCCGGGAGATCGGTCCTCATCTGGTCGGCGAAGAGCTCACGCGTGGCGAGCAGGATATCCCGATCGAAGGCCGCCCCGAGCGCGGCGATCCGGGCGGCAATGTCTGCTCTCGGTGCGCTCCAACCCGTTCGGGAGGCTTGCGGGTGCTCAAGGCTGCCGGGTTCGGTCATGGGTTTCCTCGGTGGGTGTCTGGGCCAGCTGGGCTTCGCCTGCCCGGGGGGAGGTAGCCGCTGCCAAGACCAAGATACGGTCCGGTCAGAGCCGAGAGGGGGGCGTAAGTCATACGGTGCTGAAGGCCGGCGATCGAGGCGGATCGGCATCAGATCCGCTGATCCGACCATCAGGGTTTCGGCCTTGCCGCCCGCCCCCCCTCCTCTACCGTCCACCAATCGGCGAGGCCCGACCGCCCCCTTCCGCGCCCCGCCATCGAGGTCGCCATGTCCCAGACAGTCACCTCACAGGGCTTTGCTGTGCCGGGCCCCGATGCCGAAGCCTTCGAGCGGGCCGCAGCCGATGAGGCGGCGCTCAAGGGAGCGTTGGCGCAGGCCGATATCGTGCCGCAACTGCTCGCTCACGCTCAGCTGTCGGGAGACACGGACCTTCTCGAGGAGGCGAGGCCGTTCATCCGGGGCGCCTGGAGCTACATGGCGGAGCTGCCGTCGGGGTTCCAAGACAGGATCAGAACCCGGCTGTTCGACACCCTCAAGGCCTGCGCGCTCGGCGCG
The DNA here is from genome assembly GCA_028290385.1 of Enterovirga sp. Classification (GTDB taxonomy): domain Bacteria; phylum Pseudomonadota; class Alphaproteobacteria; order Rhizobiales; family Beijerinckiaceae; genus Enterovirga. The sequence goes on along the minus strand of JAQGJZ010000313.1, from coordinate 2,234 downwards.
GAGCCGGCGCGACCGTCCCGGGCTATGTTCGGGCACATCATGAGCGTCGGGATCGGCCAGCCGATCCCGGACGACTACGTGACCATGATGCTGGAAGAGCTCGCTCAGGACGAGGTCGACGCGCGCCGGGTCCACTGGCGCGGTCCGGCGCCCGACAGGGCCGCGGAATTCCGGGTCGTGATCGTCGGAGCGGGCCTGTCCGGCCTGTGCATGGCCATCAAGCTGAAAGAGGCCGGCATCCCGTTCGTCATTCTCGAGAAGAACGACGCTGTCGGCGGGACGTGGTTCGAGAACAGCTACCCGGGCTGCGGGGTCGACATCCCGAACCACTTCTACTCGTTCTCCTTCGCCCTGAAGCACGACTGGACCCGGCATTTCGCCAAGCGCGACGAACTGTGGGCCTATCTCGATCAGCTGGCCGACGCCTACGACATCCGCCGCCACATCCAGTTCGGCAAGGAGGTCGCCAGCGCGCGCTTCGACGAGGCCACCTCGCTCTGGGAGATCGGCGTCAGGGACGCGGCGGGGCACGAGGAGCGGGTGATCGGCGACGTCTTCGTGCCGGCCGTCGGGCAGCTCAACCGGCCGGCCATCCCGGACGTCCCGGGGCTCGCCGAGTTCACGGGCCCGGTCTTCCACACGGCGGCCTGGGACCACGGGGTGGATCTGTCAGGGAAGCGCGTCGCCCTCGTGGGCACGGGCGCGAGCAGCATGCAGGTCGGCCCCGCCATCGTCGACCGGGTGGGGCAGCTCCTCGTCTTTCAGCGTTCGCGTCACTGGGCGTTGGCTCACCCGCTCTACCGTGTCGAGGTCAATGCCGGCATGAGATGGGCCCTGGAGCATGTGCCCTATCTGGCCCGGTGGCACCGGTTTCTCCTGTTCTGGGCGTCGGGCGACGTGCTTCACGCGATGCTGGAGGTCGATCCCGACTGGAAAAGCCCGGAGGTCTCGCTGAATGCTGAGAACCACGCTTTCCGGCAGCGGCTCCTCACCCACCTTGAGGCAGAACTCGCCGACCGGCCGGACCTTCTGGAGAAGGTGACCCCGAACTACCCGCCCTACGGCAAGCGCATGCTGCGCGACGACGGCTGGTTCAAGATGCTGAAGCGGGACCATGTCGACCTCGTCACCGATGGCGTCGACCGCGTCGAACCGGACGCGATCGTCGACCGCACGGGCCGGCGTCACGCGGTCGACGTGATCGTGCTCGCAACCGGATTCCAGGCGAGTCGCATGCTCTGGCCCATGGAGATCGTCGGACGCGGCGGCACGACGCTGGCCAGTGTGTGGAAGGACGACGACCCGCGTGCCTTCCTGGGCATCACGGTGCCCCGCTTCCCCAACATGTTCGTCCTGTTCGGCCCCAATACCGCCCTTTCGCACGGCGGCAGCATGTTCTTTCACGCCGAGTGTCAGGTCCGCTACGTGATGCAGTGCATCCGCGAGCTGATCGAGCGCGACCACGCAGCAATCGAGTGCCGACCCGAGCCGTATCAAGAATATGCCCGGAGGGTCGACACGGCTCACAGCCGCATGGTCTGGGCGCATCCCAACGTGAACAGCTGGTACAAGAACGCCAGCGGGCGCGTCACAACGCTGTCGCCGTGGCGGCTGGTCGATTACTGGACGCTGACCCACGCGCTCAACCCAGCCGATTACCGCTTCACACCGCGCGGTCGGCAGGATGCCGAGGCGGGACGCTAGATCGCGGAAAAGAGTGCCATGGACGACAATCTCGCCTTCGCTCCGGCGGTCGCGCTCGCGGCGCTCGTGCGCAACCGGAAGATCGGTAGCCTCGAGCTGCTCGACATGTATCTCGCCCGGATCGAACGTCTGAACCCGGCCCTGAACGCGATCGTGGCGCTGAGGGCCGACGAGGCGCGCGCCTGCGCACGCTCGCGCGACGATGCCCAGGCGCGTGGAAGCGAAGATCTCGGCCCGCTGCACGGCGTGCCGATGACGATCAAGGAATCCTTCGATCTCCCCGGCCTGCCGACGACCTGGGGCATCCCGGACTTCGCCCAGAACATCCCCGAGCGGCCGGCGCTAGCGGCAGCACGGCTAGAGGCGGCAGGCGCGGTGATCTTCGGCAAGACCAACGTGCCGGTCGGACTGGCCGATTGGCAGACGTTCAACCCCATCTACGGGACCACCAACAATCCGTGGGACCTGCGCCGCGGCCCGGGGGGGTCGTCGGGAGGCAGCGCCGCAGCGCTGGCCGCCGGCCTCACGGG
>JAQGJZ010000199.1 GCA_028290385.1 Enterovirga sp. | reverse complement strand
AGGTGCGCGATCACGTCGTCGAACGTGCCGTGCCGGTTCGGATCGTGGCTGGTCGAGCGCGGGAACAGCTCGTACCAGGCCGAAAACTGGGCCGCCAGCCGGTCCGCGATCACGACCATCTCCCGGTCGTAGCGCGACAGGTTCACGCGTTCGGCATGGCGCCCGATCAGTGCCGCGTTGTGCTCGTCGAGCAGGATCGCGAGACGCGCCGCCGCATTGCCCTCGGCCGCCGCGATGCGGTCCATGATGGCCCACATGGCCGGCCCGTCCGGGCTGTTCTCGGCGTTCCGGGCCGCCGCCTCGGCGATCTGCACGCCCTCGATCGTCTCCAGGCTGACGTCGACGCCCGCTTTCTGCTTGGCGTGGATCTCGTGCAGCCAGGACGCGAAGGGGTCGCGCCAGCCTTCGATCGTGAACAGGTAGCGCGTGTTGCGGTCGATCGGGAATGACCCGGCCCAGCGGTCGTTGTCGACGAAGCGCATCGGGGCGCGGCGCCATTCCTCCTCGTCCGCCGGACGGTAGAGGATCTCGGCCGCGATCTTGTCGTGGCCGTCGGAGAAGATGTCCGCGCGGACCTCGACGGCCTCGCCGACGACCCGCTTCACGGGCGTGCGGCCGCCATCCAGCTCGGGCCACACGGTCTCGATGACGACCCGGCCCTCGCCCTCGGGCGCGACGCCCGGCGCGGCCGCCGGCACGCGGGCCCGCTCGGCCACCAGGATGCGCACCTCGTGCGGGCCCAGCATCACCGGGCAGCACGGATCGAAGACCAGCGGCACGAGGCCCGGCGTGCGGTCGATAAAGGGCCCGAGCATGCCGCCCGTGCGGGCCAGCAGCGCCCCCGGGTCCACGGTGACCATCGTCCGGCCCGGATTGGCCACGATCAGGATCGCCTCGTTGGCCGCCATGGCGTGGCCGGCATCGAGGCGCAGCAGCGCCAGATAGGGCGCGTCCGCGGCCGAAATCTTGGATTCGGCGCCTTCGAGATTGGCGGTCGCGAGCTCCGCCTTGAGCCGGTTGATCTCCGCGATGCGGGCCGAGATGTCGACCGCGCTGTCCCCCTCGCGGTGCTCGGGGGTGGTCTCGACGACGTGGACCTTGCGCCGGGCGCCGGTCTCGTAGCCGATCGGCATGAGCACGCCGGACGAGAAGAACGCCGCCAGCGCGTACCGCATGACGAGCTCGTTTTCGATCGCGTCCCGGCTCGCCTCGTCCGGGATCTGGGCCGCGACCCGCTCCATGTCGTGGTTTTCGGGGAACGCAATGGACGGGGCTAGCAGCCGCGTCTTCTCCTGCGCCTCCATGGCCCAGGACTTCTTGAAGTCCCACCAGGCGAAGGAGTTGAACAGGTAGTCGAACCCGGCCTTCGCGGTCGCGACCGCCTCGTCGAAGGTGCAGCCGAGCGTTTCCGCCGCGAACAGGCAGCCGGCGTCGCGCCCCTTGGCGTTGCGGATCAGCGGCGCCCAGACCTCGGGCGGCACCTTGTAGGCGGCATCGCACCGGAAGCCCCCGATGCCGAGCCCCTGCATGCGGGCCACATAGGCATCCCAGTACTCGAGCAGAAACGCGCGCGCGCTGTCTGTGCCGTAATCCAGCTCGGCGAGATCGCCCCACACGGTGCGCTTGGTCGGATCGTCCGGATCGACAGCATAAGGGCTTTCGAGCTCGCCCCACATGTTGCGCACGAACACCTCGGGATGCTCGCTCGCGAGCACCGCGTCCTTGGACGTGTGGTTGATCACGAGGTCGGCCATCACCTTCAGGCCGTGCCGCTGCGCCTCCTCGACAAAGGACCTGATCTGGTCGTCGTCGCTTCCAGCATCCGGGTCGCGGAAGCGCGGATCGAGCTTGGTGACGTCCTTGACCGCGTACAGGCTGCCCGAGAACCCGGCCTCGTGGAACGGGTTCAGGTAGACCCAATCGAAGTTCATGGCCGCGATGCGGGGCAGCTCGGCCTTCCAGGCCGCGACCGTGCCGACGAGCAGCGGAAACAGGTTGTAGATCCGCGGCCCGGGCTGCACGGCGCGGGCCGGGCTCGTCGCCGGCACGGCTGCACGCTCCGTCCGGGCCTCCACGACCGGGGCCTTGATGTTGGTCCGCGCGTTCATTCGGTCCTCCTCAGGACCGAAACGGGCAGCACGGCGAAAAGCTCCCGCGCCGCGAGCCCATCGGCCCCGATCTCGACATCCCGGTCGTCGAGCAGGCTGCGCCAGCGCCCCTGCGGCAGCCTGATCGCGGCCTCGCCCCATGCGGCCCCGACCGGCAGCCCCTCTGCGCCCGCGATGCCGGTCGCGAGCCGCGCCACGGCGACCACGAGTTCCTCCCCGCCGAGCTTGCGCCGGAAGGCCAGGACGCTTGCATTCGGCTCGCGCTCCCCGAGCGGTTCATAGCTGCCCTGGGCGTAGAGTTCCGGCGCGGCTGCGCGGTCGCTCAGGAGCCGGGCGAGCACGTGCTGCTTGATCGCCCCGTCCGGCCACGATTCCAGAAGGGCCTCCGCCGAGCCGCCGCGTGCGAGCGCCGCCGCCCGCGCCGGGTAATCGACGGGGCGCCGGTTGTCGGGATCGACCAGCGAGAAATCCCAAAAACCGGTGCCCTGATAGGTGTCCGGCACGCCCGGGAGCGTGCATTTCAGCACGGTGCGGCCGAGCCCGTTGACCATGCCGGCGACCGACAAGCGCTTCAGCAGCGGCCGGAACGCCGCCAGAAACGCGCTGCCGGGCGCGAGGCAGGCATCGACCAGCGCCATCGCGGCCTTCTCGTAGGCCTCGTTCGGGTTCACCCAGCTCGAATGCCGCTTCGCCTCGCGCAGCGCCTTTTCGACATAGCCGTGGAAGCGCGTGCGGAAGCTTTCGAGCTGCTCCGCGTCGTCCCGGTCGAGCAGTTCGAGCGGGAAGGCCCCGAGCAGCGATTGCAGCAGCATGTACTGGTCGTTGGGGTCGGGCGCGACGGCGCCGTCGGCCTTGCCAAGATGAGGCTCCGCCACCTCGCGCCACCGCTCCAGCGCCTCGCGCCACACGTCCGGCATCTCGGACAGGGCGTTGAGGCGCGCCCGCGCATCCTCGCCGCGCTTGGTGTCGTGCGTCGCGGTCGCGATCATGGCGCTCGGCCAGGACCGCATGCGCTCCTGGTTGGCCTTGTGGAACTCGGCCAGCGAGGTGCCGAAATGGCCCGGGTCGCCGCCGACCTCATTCAGCGAGATCAGCCGGGCGTAGCGGTAGAAGAGCGTGTCCTCCAGGCTCTTCGCCATCACGGGGCCGGTGAGCTGCTGGAAGCGGCGCCGGAAGCGGGCGACATGGTCCGGCGGCGGGCGGCCCGGGCCTTCGGTCTCGACCCGGCCGAGCAGGGCCGCAGCCGCGAAGTCGTGCACGGAGCGGTCGGGCAGCGAGCTGCGGCGCTTGGCGGCCGCGACCGTGGTCTCGATCAGCTCCACATCCTCGGGCGAGGGTTCGTCCGTGATGTAGGAGCGGTACACCGGGAAGCGCGCGATGATCTCAACCAGCGCGACCCGGATCGCATACACCGTGTAGTCGCGCGTCCGCCGGTCGCCGTCGGCGATACGCTTGAGGTCGGATACCAGCACCTCGAGCTCGCTCGCGAAGCTGGCGACCAGGATCGACACCTTCGCGGCATGCAGCTGCTCCTGGTAGGAGCCCTCCACGCCCGAAAAATCGCGGTAGATGCGCTCGAAGCTGTCGGCCGCCGCGGTGTCGACAAAGACGCCGTCGATCAGGTTCAGCACGTCGTAGCCGGTCGTGCCGGCGATCGGCCAGGCGCGCAGCGGCTCGCCGGGTTCCAGGATCTTCTCGACCACGATGTAGAAGCCCGGCCCGACGACGCTCTGCAGCTTCTGGACGTAGCCTTCGGGGTCGGCGAGGCCGTCGATATGGTCGATGCGCAGGCCCTGGATGCGGCCCTCGCGCACGAGCCGGAAGGCGAGCGCATGCGCGGCGTCGAAGATCTCGGGCAGCTCGACCCGGATGCCCCCGAGGCCGTTGATGTCGAAGAAGCGGCGATAGTTGATGTCGCTCGCGGCCACCCGCCAATGCGCCGGGCGGTAGGATTGCATCTCCAGGATGCGGTGAAGCGTGCCGAAGCTTTCGGGCAGGCCCGGCACGCCGTTGACCACGGCGACGGCCCGCTCCAGCGCGGCGCGCAGCGCGTCCGAATTGGCAACCGCAGCGGCGAGCCGGCGCTTCAGGAGCTCGGCCTCCTCCGGGAACGCCGCCCGGCGCTCGGGCGCGGTCTCCTCGGCCATGGTGCGGAGCTGGTCCGACACCGCGATGAGCTCCGCCTGTCCCTCCAGCTCGTCCAGCGCCGCGAGGGCCCGATCGAGCACGAGCGGGTAGGAGAGCGGCGTCAGGGGCAGCTTGTGCTCGTAATGCCAGACGCTGAACGCGCCTTCCGCCTCGTCGAAGGCGAGCTTGAGATCGCCCTTTTCGAGCGCGTCGCCGTAGCGGTCGCCAAGCACCGGAATGATCAGCTTTCCGGTAGCGCCGAGCCGCTCCCAATCGATGTCGAAGGCGCGCGCATGCGGCGAGAGCTGGCCCCATTCGAGGGTGGAGAGCCACCAGGGATTGTCCGCCCCGCCGACGCCGAGATGGTTCGGTACGACGTCGAGGATCAGCCCGAGCCCGTGCTCCTTCAGGGCGTCCGAGAGGCGGTAAAAACCCTCCTCGCCGCCGAGTTCCGGGTTGATCGAGGACGGGTCGACGATGTCGTAGCCGTGCGTGGAGCCGGGCCGCGCCGTGGCGATCGGCGAGGAATAAACGTGGCTGACACCGAGCTTCTTCAGGTAGGGCAGCGCCGCGATCGCGTCGTCGAAGGTGAAGTCCTTGTGGAACTGGAAGCGATAGGTGGCGCGCGGCGCAGGTGATGCGAGCGGGCTGGTGCTGGCCCGCGTGCCCCGCGCCTCCGCCGACACGGCCGCCGCCACCTTGCCGAGCGGACCACCCGGCGTGTGGATCTCCGAAAGCTCGACGTCGAGCTTCCGGCGCCAGTTCGGATGGCCCTCGGTCGTGCCGGGCACGTTCGGCTGGCTGCGCGAGCCGAGCACGTCCTCGTACTGGATCGCGTTCAGGGCGGAGGGCGTCCGGGCGAGGAAGCGCATCACGGCTTCGGTCGGCGGCTGCTCCGGCGGCTCGGGCGAGGACAGCAGCTTCTCGGCACACAGCGCCTCGGCGAGCTTCTCCCGCTCCTGGACCCGCTCGGTCCGCTCCTTCTGCCCGCGCTCGGGGTCGTAGAGGCCGAGATTCTGGCGCAGATCCGTGTCGAGCCCGTGCCACCAGCCGACAAAGGTCGGCAGGTCGTGCGTCGTGATCACGGCGAGCGCATCGCGCGGATACTCGGCGGGCGACTTGAAGCCGAGGCCTTCGGTCCGCTCGAAGGCGAGCACGCGGTAGCTGAGGATGCCCGAGTGCATGATCGCGTCGGAGAAGCCCTCCGGGCCGGTTCCGAGATCCTCGGCGATGACCAGCGCCTTGGAGCGATTGCTCTCGAGCCGCAGCACGGCGAGCATCGCCTCGAACGGGTAGTTCACATAGGCGCCGGCCGCCCCACTCTGGCCGACCGGGATCAGGTACAGGCGCTGCAGCTGGAACGCGTGGTCGATCCGGATCGCGCCGGCATGGCGCATGTTCGCCTGCACGAGGTCGCGGAACGCTGCGAGCCCCTGCTCTTCCAGCACGATGGGGTTCAGCGGCGGCAGGCCCCAATCCTGGCCGTGGGGGGCCAGCAGGTCCGGCGGCGCGCCGATCGAAAGTGTTTCGGCAAACCGCTCGGGATGCGACCAGATCTCCGAGCCGCCGCGGTCGGACCCGACCGCGAGGTCGCGGTAGAGGCCGAGCGACATGCCGGCGCCCTTTGCGGCTTCGCACGCCCGGGCGAGCTGCCTGTCGGCCAGGTATTGCAGCCACGCATGGTAGGCGACGCGATCGTGCTTCTCGGCCGCGAAGTGCCGGACCGCCTCGGAGCCGGGTTGCCGGTACGCCTCCGGCCAATCGCCGAGCCACCAGCGACCTTCGGTGCGGAAATGCTCGTGCAGCGCTTCGAACGTGGCGTGGGCGGCGAGCTTGTCGCCTTCCTCGCGGCGAAACGCCTCGAACGCCTCGTCCGGCGCGCGCCCCCGCTCGTCCCAGAGCGCCTCCAGCACGGGCGAGAGTTCGGCCCAGACGCCGGCGTGGTCGACGAGGGCCGCATCGCGCAAAGCCGCGATCCGGGCCGCCCGGCCCTGATCGGCCAGAAGCTGCGCGGCCCGGCTTCCGGCGAAACCCGGCACCGCCTTCGGGTCGATGTGGATGGTCTCGAGAAACAGCCGTGACGAGGGCGAATACGGCGAGGTCTTGCTCCGGTCGGCGGAGAACAGCGCGTGGACCGGGCTGAGGCCGAGGAACGAGGCGCCGAGCGGCCCGGCGCCCGATGCCGCCTCCGCGACATCCGCATAGCTGCCGACGCCCAGGTTGGCGGCGGAGCGGAAGGAATAAACCTGCGCGGCGAGGCCCCAGGCGCGGCCGCCCCGACGCATCCAGCCGGGCTGCCAGCAGCGATCGGGCGCGACGATCACGGTTGAGCGCGCGCGCGCGCCGCCGGCCTCCACGTCGAGCGTGAAATATCCCTCGGACAGCACAGGCAGGCGCAGCACGCCGCCCCGGGCGGCGCGACCCTCGCGCACCCGCCCAGCTTCGTCCGTGAGCCGCCAGGTGGCCCGCTCGGCCGCCGCGCCGCGCACCCGGATGTCGGCCGGCCGCCGCGGCGACAGCGTCATCACCTTGGGCACAAGGCCGTTGCGATGCGCCTCGATGCGGCCAAGGCTGTCGCGCGCCTCCGCCTCGCTCCCCGCCGGGAAGCCGAGATGGGAGAGGATGCCGGCCCTGCGGGCTGGCTCGATCTCGACAGGTTGTCCGTAGGCGTCCGTGTAGCGGATTGGGATGCCGACCAGCTCGGAAAGCCGGTCGATCATGCTGTCCAAACCGCTCATCCCGTGTCTCCGGTGGTGAAAAACCCGGCCCAGGCCGGGAGCAGCGGGCCCGGCGCGGCCTGATCGATGCCTGGGCTCGCCCAGATCACACGACCGGAATGCGGGCCTTCGAGTTCCACGGCTTCGGCGCCGAAATTGGCGACAAACCGCAGGGTGCCGCCTTCGAAGCGCCAGGTCACGTCGACCGAGCGCGGCGTTGGCATGCGGCCCTCCGCGCCCCGATAGGGCGTCTTGGTCAGCGGCACGACGTGCTCGCGCCGCAGCGCCAGAAGCCGGCGCGTATCGGCCAGCACGGCGGCATGCGGATCGCGCCCCGCCTCGTCCCAATCAAGCGTCGAGCGCGTGAACGTGGATTCCGCGGTCGGGTCCGGGATGCTCTCGGAGGCGCCCGGCGCGCTGAACGCCGCGAAGTGCTGGAACTCGCGCCGCCGCCCTTCCCGCACGGCGCGGGACAGGTCCTCGTCGGGCGCGAAATCGACAAAGAACTGGTAGGGCGCGGAGGCCGACCATTCCTCGCCCATGAACAGCCTCGGGATCTGCGGCGCGAGCAGCAGGCCCGCCCGCGCCAGCGCCAGCCGGTTCGGATCGGCGAGCGCCGAGAGCCGGTCGCCGAACGCGCGATTGCCGATCTGATCGTGGTTCTGGAGAAACGCCACGAAGGCCGAGGGCGGCAGGTGGCCGGAAGGCTCGCCCCGCAGCTTGCCGCCGGCATGCGCCGACGGGTCGCCCTGGTAGCCGAACCCTTCGGAAAGGCAGCGCACGAGGCGCTCCACCGGCTTGTCTGCAAAGTCCTGGTAATAGGCCTCGCTCTCGCCCGTCAGCAGCACGTGCCAGCAATGGTGGATGTCGTCGTTCCACTGCGCCGTGTGCAGCTTCGGCTTGCCGCTCTCGTTGCGCTCGAGCCAGCGAGCCTCGTTCTTCTCGTTCTCGAGGACGAGGTGGATGTGCCGGCCCGGCGCCACGGCCCGCGCGCGCTGCGCGAGTTCGGCCAGGATGTTCTCCTCGCTGTCGTCCAGGATCGCGTGGACGGCGTCGAAGCGCAGCCCGTCCACGTTGAACTCCTCGATCCAGTACAGGGCGTTGTGGATGAAGAAGTCGCGGACTGGCCGCCCTTCGCGCCCGTCGAAGTTCAGCCCGGCGCCCCACGGGGTCTGGTGGCGCTCGGTGAAGAACTGCGCGGCGTATTGGCTGAGATAATTCCCGGCCGGACCGAAGTGGTTATAGACCACGTCGATCATGACCATGATGCCGAGCGAATGCGCCCGGTCGACCAGGCGCTTCAGGTCCTCCGGCCGGCCATAGACCGAGTCCGGCGCATAGGGCAGCACGCCGTCGTAGCCCCAGTTCCGGCTGCCCGCGAAATCGGCGAGCGGCAGCAGCTCGATCGCCGTGATCCCGAGCTCGCGCAGGGCCTCCAGCTTGCCGGCGAGGGCCGCGTAGGTGCCCTCCGGCGTCGCCGTGCCGACATGCGCCTCGTAGATGACGGCCTCTTCCCAGGGCCGGCCCGCCCAGCCGCGGTCCTGCCATTCGTAGGTGCGCGGATCGATGACCTCGCTCAGGCCCGACACGTCCTCGGGCTGGAAGCGCGAGGCGGGGTCGGGAACGAGCGCCTCGCCACCATTGATCCGAAAGCCGTAGCGGCTGCCGTGCTTCGCCTCGGGGACGAGGAGCCGGCGCCATCCGCCACCGACATCGGGCATGTCGTGTTCGGCGCCGTCGAGCACCACAGCAACATTGTTCGCACTCGGAGCCCAGAGCGCAAACCGCACGCCGCGGTCGCCGATCTCCGCCCCGAACGGCATCGCATGCCGCCGCCGCATGGTCCTATCCTGTTTGCTTGATGCCCCGGAAGAGTATCACCGAACGAGGCCCGGCAACGAAGGTTCCTCCGGCCGCGAGGGTACGTTCGGGACCGTCCGGTTGTCCGGTCGGCAGCGTGGTGTCGAGGATCGGAACCCACCCCTCCGATCCGAGATTCGGGAGGATGACCGGGACCGGATCCGGCGCGGCATTCAGGACCGCGAACAGGGTTTGGCCGTCCTCGGCATCGCTGCCGCTCACCATGCACAGGATGCGCCGTTCGCCATCGTGCCAGTCGGCCGGGGACAGCTCGGCTGCCGACGTGGCGAGCCAGTGCACGTCCCGGAGACCCGTGGCGGGATCGGCAACGCCGTCAAAGAACGTTGAGCGGTGCAGAGCGGCGTGCGCGCGCCGCAGGGCGAGAAGGTGGGCGACGAAGTCCGGCAGGTCGGGGTCGGCCGCCCTGCCCGTCTCCCAGTCGAGCCAGTTGACCGCGTTGTCCTGGCAATAGGCGTTGTTGTTGCCGCCCTGGCTGCGGGACAGCTCGTCGCCCATGAGCAGCATCGGCACGCCCTGCGCGAGCAACACGGTCGCGAGCAGGTTGCGCTTCTGCCGGCTGCGCAGGGTCCGGATGGCCGGGTCGGCCGTAGGCCCCTCGACGCCGCAATTCCAGGAATGGTTGTGGCCGTGGCCGTCCCGGTTCTGCTCGCCGTTCTGCCAGTTGTGGCGCTGCTCGTATGTGACGAGGTCTTCCAGCGTGTAGCCGTCATGCGACGTGACGTAATTGACCGACGCGGCCGGCCCGCGGCCGCTGGCCTCCAGGATCTCGCGCGATCCGGCGACGGCCCGCACGAGGGGCGGGAGCTGGCCCGGCTCGCCGCGCCAGAAGCGCCGGACCGAGTCGCGGAACACGTCGTTCCACTCGCCAAAGGGCGGCGGAAAGGCGCCCAGCCGGTAGCCGCCTTCGCCGATATCCCAGGGTTCGGCGATCAGCTTGACCCGCGACAGAACGGGATCCGCCGCGAGCCCGGCAAAGAACGGGCTCTCGCGATCGAAGTCGTAGGGGTTGCGGGCGAGCGTGCTGCCGAGGTCGACCCGGAAGCCGTCGACATGGTACTCGTCGACCCCGAACCTCAAGGCTTGGAGCACGTGCGCGGCCACTGCCGGCTGGCGCAGGT
>JAQGJZ010000368.1 GCA_028290385.1 Enterovirga sp. | reverse complement strand
CACCGACCTCAGCAACGCCGCTGTAAGACGAGCCAAACAAACCCGCGTCGTTCAGCTCTGTTCCAAAATCGTCTGGCGCGTCTAGCTGCGTCTTGCCCAGAAATGTTCGGCGTTGGGGGCTCCAAGTCAACGAGCACAATCAGGCTTTGTTTGACTGGATTGAGAACAAGGACGCTCTTCTCTGGCCCGAATAGAGAAGAAAATTGCCGACCCAGGGGGACGGGTCGGCTGGCCGGGCCGGAGCGGCCCTGTTCGTCAAATCGGATGAAGGGAGCGACGCGGAGTGGCGGGGGCAGCAGGCCCGCTCTCCTTGCCGGAGAATAACGTTCTCTTTCGGGTCGTTCTTTTAACCGAACGCGTTCCTTGCCCGGTGCCCGGCCCGGAGCTAAACCCTCGACCATGCCCACGCCCTGCGGTGGAGCAGGACCGAGTCATGGACCGGATCGACCGAGACATCCTGCGTATCCTGCAGGCCGACGCGAACATCCCGATCGCGACGATCGCCGACAAGGTAGGGCTGTCGCAGACCCCCTGCTGGAAGCGCATTCGCCGCCTCGAGCAGACGGGCGTGATCGAGAAGCGGGTCGCGCTGGTGAACCCGGAGAAGATCGGGCTCGGGATCACGGTGTTCGTCTCCATCCAGGCGCCCGACCATTCGGAGGGGTGGCTGTCGAGCTTCGCCGAGACGGTATCCGCCATGCCGGAGGTGATGGAATTCTACCGGATGGCCGGCGACGTCGATTACATGCTCCGCGTCGTCGTTTCCGACATGCCCGCGTACGACGCGTTCTACAAACGCCTGATCGGCACCGTGAGCCTGAAGAGCGTCACGTCGCGCTTCGCGATGGAGCGCATCAAATCGGAAACCGCCTACGTAATCCCCAAGTAGCTCCGGCCAAGCCCGGCGCCGCCCCCCTCGCTTGACCGGCTCGGACCGTCCAGGCGACAAGCCTGAAGGCGCGTCCAGGATGCGCTGCCGATTCCGCAGGACGCACCCGAAACATGGCCTTGGTGAAGCGGTCGAGCCTGAGATCACCGGAGGACCCGTCCGAGGACGAGAGCCCGGCGGCTCCGGCCGATGCTCGGAAGCCTGCCGCCTCTGCAACCCGACGCAGCCGGGGGCGCGGGCGCCAGCAGCAGGCAGCGGAAAGGATTTCGGCTGCGACGGAAGAGCTCGCATCCGGGATCGCCGAGGCCGCAGCCGCGGCCGAAGAGCTGCGCCGCTCCATGGAGCAGATCGCGGCCGGTGCGGAACAGGCGGCGGGCGCCTCCCAGCAATCGCTCGCAGCCGTCAGTACGATTGTGGGCACGCTGGCGCAGACCCGCGGCCGCGCCCAGACGTCGGGCGAACAGACCGCTGCCGTGCAGGGCCTGCTGACCGAGGCGGCCGGGCAGATCACCGGATCGGCGCTCGCCATCATCGCCAGCGCCGAACGGCAGGCCGCGTCCGTCACGGTCATCGCCGAGCTGGAGCGCCAGGCAGCGAGCATCGGCGAAATCACCGGCACGGTTAGCTACACGGCGGACCAGACGAACCTTCTCGCCCTCAACGCCGCGATCGAGGCGGCGCGCGCCGGCGAGCATGGCCGCGGCTTCGCCGTGGTCGCCGAAGAGGTGCGGGCCCTCGCAGAGACGGCGGAGCGGAGCGCCGGCGAGGTCGCGTCGCTCGCGGGCGAGGTCGCCTTGGAGGTCCGCGATATCGCCGAGGCGGTTCGCGCGGCCGCTTCGGCCTCGTCGCGCGAAGCGGAAGCCGGGCGTGGGGTCGCCGAGATGCTGACCCGCACGCGCGTACAGATGGCAACCCTCGCCGAGGGCGCCCAGGCGATCCTGATTGCGGCCGAGCAGGCCGAGCGGGCGGCGCGAGACGCGCATACCGGCGCGGAGCAGATCGCCGCGGCCGCGGAGGAGCAATCCGCAGCGGCCACGCAGGCGCTGCAGGCGGTGGGACAGCAGAGCACCTCACTCGACCAGAGTCAGCGGACCGCGCAGAGCCTGGCCGGCATCGGCGAGGACCTGCGCACCGGCGACGGCGGAAGCGGGACGGCGGAGGAGATCGCGTCTGCCGCGGAGGAGCTCTCGGCGACCATCCAGGAACTTTCCGGCGCCGCGACCGAGATCCTGGCCGCCGTGCAGCAGATCAGCCGCGGAACGGAGGCGCAGAGCGCCGCGGCCCAGCAGGCCGCTTCCGCGATGGCGCAGATCGAACGCAGCGCCGGCGAAGCCGCGGGCAGCTCGGCGGCGGCTTTGGAGCGGATCGCCGGACTGGAAGGCATCGTCGCGGAGGCCCGGGCGGGCATCGAAGCGCTGGTCGCGGGCGTCGAGGCCGGAACCGGCGCCAACGAAAGCGTTCTGCAGCGGGTCGCGACGCTCGGCGAGCGCATGCGTCGCGTCGACAAGATCGTCGACCGGATCGCCCTCGTCGCGGTGCAGACCACGATGTTGGCCGTGAGTGGCTCGGTGGAAGCGGCGCGCGCCGGCGACGCGGGGCGCGGGTTCGCGCTGGTGTCCGCCGATATCCGCGAACTCGCCCGCAATTCGGCCGAGAGCGCCGACAGCATCAAGGACACGGTCCGGGCTATCCAAGATCAGATCGCGGCGGTCCGCCGGGACATCGAACTGGCGGTCGCCGGCTCCCGGGCGGAGGCGCAGAAGAAGGACACCATCCTCGGCGCGTTCGGCACGATCGGTGAGCACGTCGTGGAGCTGCGCGCCGGCAGCGCCGAAACCGCGGCCGGAACCGAGCGGATCGTCACGGCCGTGCGCGAGGTGCTGACGGGCGCCCAGCAGATCGCGGCCGCCGCCGAGCAGGCCGCGCGGGCGGCCTCCGAAGCCGCGACCGCGGCCCGGCAGCAGGCGCGAGGCGCCGAGGACCTGGCTGCTGCCATCGAGGAGATCGCATCGCTGGCCGACGAGGTGCAATCGGCCGATGCCTGAACGGCCCGAGGGCAGCACCTCGCGCGAGGGCCGTTTCGTCGTCTTTGCGGTCGGCGGGCGATCGCTCGCGCTGCCTGCGGAGCG
>JAQGJZ010000129.1 GCA_028290385.1 Enterovirga sp. | reverse complement strand
CGCCGCGGGCTCCGCGATCCGCATTCCGCCCGCCACGTTCAGATACACGTCGTGCCCGGCCAGCTTCACGCCCGCATGCGTCTCGAGAACCGCGAGAACCATGGAGAGCCGCGCCGGATCCCAGCCGACCACGGCGCGGCGCGGGGTGCCGAGCGATGTCGGCGCGACTAGCGCCTGCACCTCGACGAGAAGCGGGCGCGTGCCTTCCATGCCGGCGAACACGGCGGCGCCTGGCGTCGCGAGGTCGCGGCCGGCGAGAAACAGCTCGGAGGGATTGGGCACCTCGGCGAGGCCGCGATCGGTCATCTCGAAGACGCCGATCTCGTCGGTCGGGCCGAACCGGTTCTTGGCGGCCCGCAGGATGCGGAAGTGATGCGCCGAATCGCCCTCGAAGGACGCGACGCAATCGACCATGTGCTCGACGACGCGGGGGCCGGCGATCTGGCCGTCCTTCGTCACGTGGCCGACCAGGATGAGCGCGGTCCCGTGCGTCTTGGCGAAGCGGATCAGCGCCTGCGCGCTGCCGCGGACCTGGCTAACGGTGCCCGGGGCGGATTCGACCGTCTCCGTCCACATCGTCTGGATCGAATCGATCACGGCGAGCCGCGGGGCCGGGCCCTGCGAGAGCGTCGCGATGATGTCTTCGACATTCGTTTCGGCCGCGAGCTCGACCGGGGCGGCGGAGAGCCCGAGCCGCTCGGCCCGCATCCGCACCTGCGCGACCGCTTCCTCGCCGGAGATATAGGCGACGCGGTTGCCCCTGCGGGCGAGCGCCGCCGCGACCTGGATCAGGAGCGTTGACTTGCCGATGCCGGGATCGCCGCCGATCAGGATCACGGAGCCGGGCACGAGCCCGCCGCCGAGAACGCGGTCGAACTCGCCGTTGCCCGTGTGCGTGCGCGGCGGCTCGCGGTTCTCGCCGGTGAGCGCCTGGAGCGGGAACACGCGGCCCTTGGCGCGCGAGGGGCGCGTCGCGACGGGCCCGGCGAGCGGGCTGCCGGTGCCGCCCTCCTCGGCGACCGTGTTCCAGCCGCCGCACGCTTCGCACTTGCCGCGCCAGCGGTTGTAGACCGCGCCGCAGGTCTGACAGATGAAGGTCGGGTGCTTGGCCATCAGGGTTTTGGGGTCATTCGTCCGGCCACGTGACCGGCCGCTCCTTGATCTCCGCCAGCGTGTAGGGGCAGGTCGCCGGAACGGCGCGCTCAGGCCGGTCCATCTCGGCCGCCGCCTCGATACGGGCTCGCCGGTAGGCGGCCTCCACCGCCTCGCTTTGCCGGCGGCGCAGAGACGGGCTTCTCGCCAGAATGTCCGCGATCTCTTCGCGGTGGGAGCGGATGGACGCCGCCCAGCTTCTGGAGCGCTGCTCCGGCTGGTGGTCCCATTTCAGCAGATGCACGAGAATGATGCGGAACGAGCTGCGAAGCGCGTCGAAGGCCTCGTTCCCCAAGTCTCCGACCTCCTCGGCGAGGTTTGCCCAGTCCAGCTCTCCTGCTGCGCTGGCCTGCAGGGCAGCGGCCTGGGCGATCGTCCAGGCGTAGAAGTCCCGCCCGTAGAGGTCCGGGTTGGGCGCCTCGGTATGCTTTGCGAGCTTGGCCGGCACGGTCGGGCCTCCCCTCAGGCCGGCCCAACATAGCGCCGCTCGTAGCGCGGGCCCAGGCTGGTCAGGATCTCGTAGCCGATCGTGCCGGCGCGACGGCCGACCTCGTCGAGATTGAGCGCGTCGCCGATCAGCACGGCCGTGCTGCCCCGCCGGGCTGCCGCGATTGGGGCGTCCGTCACATCGAGCACGATGAGGTCCATGGACACCGTGCCGACAAAGGGGCAGAGCGCGCCGCCCACAAGGGCGGCACCGCGCGGCGTGTCCGAGCGGCCGGCTTCGTCCGTTCCGCTGGCCGCGCGGGGATAGCCGTCCGCGTAGCCGACCGAGAGGGTTGCGAGCCGCCGGCGCGACGGCGCCGTCCAGCGCCCGTTATAGCCGACGCGTGCGCCGGCCTCGATATCGCGCACCTGCACGATCCGCGCCTCGAGGCGCACGACGGGGCGCATCGGGTTCGGCTCTCCAGGCGTCGGGTTTCCGCCATAGAGCGCGTAGCCGGCGCGGGCGAGATCGTAAGCGGGGCAATCCTCGCGCGAAATGCCGGAGGAATTCGCCAGCGAGGCTGGGATCGACGGCAGATGCTCCCGTGCCGCCGCGAAGGCCGCGACCTGGCGGGCGCTGGTCGGATCGCTCGGATCTTCGGCGGCAACGAGATGGCTCATGAGGAGAGCCGGCTCGAACGCGCCGAGCAGGGGCGAGGTCGCGAGCGCCGCGAGGTCGGCGGGCGCCAGCCCGAGGCGGTTCATGCCGGTCTCGACATGGAGCGCCGCCGCGAGAGGGCGGCCGAGCGCGACGCAACAGGCCGCCCAGTCCTGAACTTCGTCCAGCGAGCCGAGAACGGGACGGGCATCTGCCTCGACGAAGGCCGAGGCGGCGCCCGGCAAGAGACCGTTCAGGACGTAGACCACAGCCTCCGGCGCTTCGGCCTTCAGCCGCACCGCTTCGCTCAGATGCGCGACAAAGAAGGTCCGGCAGCCCTCGGCCCACAAGGTGCGCACGACGGGCGCGGTGCCGAGCCCGTAGGCATCGGCCTTGACCACGGCTGCACACCCCGCCGGGGCGGCGCGGTCGCGCAGCAGGCGCCAGTTCGCCGCGAGCGCGCCGAGGTCGATGGTGAGGGTCGCGGGGATCGTGCCGGAGCCCCCGCCCGCCATCGGGCTAGTAATGCTCAGGGAGGCTCTCCTCCTGGGCGAGGTCGCTGAAGCGCGTGACGTCAGCCTGGAACGCGAGCTTGATCGAGCCCGTGGGTCCGTGGCGCTGCTTGCCGATGATCACCTCGGCCTTGCCGTGGATCTCGTCCATGGTGGCCTGCCACTTCATGTGCTCCTCGGTGCCCATCTTGGGCTCGCGCTTGTCGAGGTAATATTCCTCGCGGAACACGAACATGACCACGTCCGCGTCCTGCTCGATCGAGCCGGACTCGCGCAGGTCCGAGAGCTGGGGGCGCTTGTCGTCGCGCGATTCGACCTGGCGCGAGAGCTGGGACAGCGCGATCACCGGGACGTTCAGCTCCTTGCCCAGGGCCTTCAGGCCCGTGGTGATCTCGGTCACCTCCTGGACGCGGTTCTCGCCCTTCTTGGACGAGCCCGAGAGGAGCTGGATGTAATCCACCACCAGGAGGTCGAGGCCGCGCTGGCGCTTCAGGCGCCGGGCCCGCGCGACGAGCTGGGCGATGGAGATGCCGCCGGTCTGGTCGATGTAGAACGGCGTCGTCTGCATCTCGCGCGCCGCGGCCGTGATCTTGTAGAATTCCTCCTCCCGCATGTCGCCGCGCCGGATCTTGTAGGACGGCACGCCCGATTGCTCGGCGATGACACGCGTCGCGAGCTGCTCGGCCGACATTTCGAGCGAGAAGAAGCCGACAATGCCGCCGTTCACGGTCTTGATGGAGCCGTCGGGCTGCTTCTCGCCCTGGTAGGCCTTGGCGACGTTGAAGGCGATGTTGGTGGCCAGCGCCGTCTTGCCCATGCCCGGGCGGCCGGCGAGGACGATAAGGTCGGACGGCTGCAGTCCGCCCATCTGCTTGTCCAGATCGGAGAGGCCCGTCGAGACGCCGGAAAGGCGGCCTTCGCGCTTGAAGGCCGCGGCGGCCATGTCGATCGCCGAGGTCAGCGCATCGGAGAAACGCTGGAAGCCGCCTTCCGTCCGCCCCGTTTCCGCCAGCGCGTAGAGGTGACGCTCCGCCGCCTCGATCTGGTCCCGCGGCGAGAGCTCGACGGGCGCGTCGTAGGCGGTGTTCACCACCTCCTCGCCGATCTGGATCAGGTTCCGGCGGGTGGCGAGATCATAGATCGTGCGGCCGTAATCCTCGGCGTTGATGATCGTCGTCGCCTCAGCGGCGAGCCGGGCGAGGTATTGCGGCGCGGTCAGGCCACCGAAATCGACATCCGTGATGTGCGTCCGCAGCGTTACCGGGGT
>JAQGJZ010000113.1 GCA_028290385.1 Enterovirga sp. | reverse complement strand
TCGTGAAGGTCGCGGCCGCGGCCACGATGGAGACCTCGCTCGTGAAGGTCGTCGGCATCAGGACGATTCCGATCAGCGCCTCTTCGGAGGCAACCTGGGGGGCGAGCCAGACGAAGATCGAAGTCGCGCTCGTGCTCGACAACACCGGATCGATGAACGACACGATCGGGGGGCGGCGCAAGATCGACGAGCTGAAGGCGGCCGCGAAGGACCTTTTGGGTGATCTCCGTTCGCGGGCGAAGAGCGAAGACAGCGTAAAGGTTTCGATCGTGCCGTTCGACACCGAGGTCCGGCTCGATCCGGGCCAGAACCGCTACAAGACCTGGCTCGGAGGCCTGACGACGAGCGCCGACCGGGCGGCCTGGACCGGCTACGTGATCGACCGCTACGGTCCGTTCGCGACGACCGACGAGGCGCCGGTCCCGGGCAATGTAAAATCGCTTTATCCGGCCCTGCGCGATTCCGAGTACCGCCGAGGCACGGCCATGGGGGCGCTGTCCACGGCCGACTTGCCGGTGACGCGTCCGCTGACCTCCGTCCGGGGGCTGGCCGAGTACAACGACCTCGTGTCGACGATCGACGCCATGAAGCCGCGCGGGTTCACCAACATCGCGCTCGGCGTCGCCTGGGGCATGGCGACCCTGTCCCGCTCCGAGCCCTTCACGGAGGGTGCCGCGGCGGGCGCGGCCGACGTGACCAAGTACATGATCGTGCTGACGGATGGAGACAACACGGCCCATCACGTCGACGGTGACCTCGCCAACGCCGATTGCGCCGGCTGCTCCACGGGCCGGGGCCGCACCCTCAGCCCCGCTAAGATCATGGCGGAGATCAATGACAAGACCGCTGCCGCCTGCAGCACGGCCAAGACAGCGGGCGTGGAGGTCTTCACGATCCGCCTGCTGAAGGGCAATGCCGGCCTGCTCCAGGGCTGCGCTTCCAAGGCCGGCAACTATTTCGACGTTCAGAACGCTGGGCAGCTCTCGAAGGTGCTCGGGGTCATCCTCGAGACGATCACCGAGACGCGCCTGACCCACTAGGTTGCACCGCGCGAAAAGGGGCCCGTTCCGCATTGCGGGGCGGGCTCCTTGCGTCGGGCCGGGGAAGGGCCACATCTCCCTTGGCGGAGGCGCGCAGGGCGCCCCGGGAGGAGGAGATGGCGGTCACTCAGACGGCGGTATTCGAGGCGATCAAGGGCACCGGTCCGAGCCGGACCGACACGCTCGCCCGCCTTGATGCGCTCGCCACCCTCATGGACAGCGCGATTGCCATTCCGGGCACGCGCCTGCGCCTTGGGCTCGACTCGCTGATCGGGCTCGTGCCGGGCATCGGCGATATCGCCTCGGCCGTGATCTCCAGCTACATCGTCTGGGAGGCTCGCCAGCTCGGCCTGCCGCGGTGGAAAATCGCCCGCATGATCGGGAATGTCGCCTTGGACACGACGGTCGGCGCCATCCCGCTTGTCGGCGACGTGCTCGACGTCTTCTTCAAGTCGAACCGCCGCAACCTGAAGATTCTGCGCGACCATCTCGAGCGGGAGCGGGTCGGGCAGCCCGACCAGAACGGCGTGATCGAGGCCGAGTACACCGTGGTGCGGAGCGGCCGATGAGGCGCCTGCTTTGGGCGGCGGGCTGGGTCGGCGTCTTTTTCTGGTCCCTGCTCGCCTTCGCGACCTATGGCCTCATCGACGTGATCGCGGGCGCCTTCATGCGCAACGCCGACGTGTTTTCGGCCGATCCGGGCACGGTGGAGTTTCTGTTCAACGCGTTCGGCTGGATCCGGGGCTTCTCCAGCTCCGCGATCCTTGTCGTGTGGGGCGTCGTGTCGCTCGCGATCCTGAGCGTGCCGTGGCTCTTCGACCGGCTGGCCTCGCAGCCGGCGCCGTCTCGCGGCCAGGTGCCGCGAGGCCCGACGCTGCGCCCGGACGGGGTGATCGACCTCGGGCCCGGTGATTACAGTGTGGCCGGTCCGGCCGCGGGCCGGCGCCCCGGTCCGACGCCTCGGATCGAGCCCCGCTCCTGACCGCTTCGGCCGCGATCCGTCTCGCGCTCTACCAGCCCGACATTCCCCAGAATGCCGGGACGATGATGCGCATGGCCGCGTGCCTGGGTGTCGGGGTCGATCTGATCGAGCCTGCGGGGTTCGACGCCTCGGACCGCAACCTGCGCCGCGCTGGGCTCGACTACCTGGGCGAGCTCGACATGACCCGGCACGTCTCCTTCGCGGCATTCGACGGCGAACGCCGGCAATCCGGTGCCCGGCTCGTTCTCGCGACGACGCGCGCCGCCCAGCCCTATACGGAATTCGCCTTCAGGCCCGGCGACATCGTCATGGTCGGACGGGAATCCGCCGGCGTGCCGGACGCGGTGCACGAGGCGGCGGATGCCCGCATCATCGTTCCGATGCGACCCGGGTTGCGGTCCCTGAATGTCGCGGTCTGTGCCGCCATGATGCTCGGCGAGGCGCTGCGGCAGACCGGGTTCGGCAGCTAGCCGGCCGTGCCCATGTGGGCGCTCCGTGTCGGCCGCTCGGTGCCTTCGGGGCCATGGACGAAGAAGCCGCGGTGGTCCGGGTCGGGCACGAAGGCCCCCGTATAGCCGAGCACGGTCTCGCTGGCGCCGAGGCAGAGGGCGCCATCCCGGGCCAGTGCCGAGGCCAGCCGCGCAAACAGGGCGGACTTCGTGGGCGGGTCCAGGTAGATCGCCAGATTGCGGCAGAGGATCAGGTCGAACGTGCCGAGCCGTCCGAAATCCTGCAGCAGGTTCAGCGGCCCGAAGGTCACCGCGCTGCGCAGATGCTCGGCGATGCGCCAGTCGCTGCCCTCCTTCGTGAAGTGCTCGAGAAGGTAGCGGACGGGCAGCCCGCGCTGCACTTCGAAGGCTGAATACGTCCCGTCGCGAGCGCGGGCGATTGCTGCGGGCGAGATGTCCGTGCCGAGGAGCTCGACCCGCCAGCCGTCGAGCCGGGCCCGCATCTCGTGCAGGATGATGGCGACCGAGTACGCCTCCTGCCCGGTGGAGGCGGCAGCCGACCAGATCCGCAGCCGGCGAGAAGCAGCGCGCCGTGCGAGGAGGCCTGGAAGGATGCTGTCGCGCATCGCCTCGAAGGGAAGGCGATCGCGGAAGAACATCGTCTCGTGGGTGGCCATCGCGACCACGACGGCATCGGCTAGGCCGCCATCCTCGCCTGCCCGAAGCTTGCCGATGAGGTCGCCGAGGGAGCGCAGCCCCGCATCTTCGCAGAGCGGGCGCAGCCTGCTTCGCGCCAGGTAGCGCTTCTCCGGGCCGAGATCGAGCCCGGAGCGGTCCTTGAGGAAGCCGCGCAGGAAGTCGAAATCGGCGGCCGTGATCATGCGCGCCCGACCGCGCTGCCGACGGCGGCAGCAATGTTTCCGAGGGGCAGCACCCGTCGTGCTAGCCCTGCCCTGACGACGCTGCCGGGCATTCCCCAGATCGTGCTGGTGGCTTCGTCCTGGGCGAAGATCGTGCCGCGGGCGCCGACGATGGCGGCAGCTCCGTCCGTTCCGTCCCGGCCCATGCCCGTGAGCACGATTCCGAGGCTGGCCGGCCCGAAAACCCGGGCAAGGTCGGCAAACAGGATGTCGATCGCGGGGCGGCAGTGATGCACCGGCTCGCCCCGATCGAGCCGTATGGTGGCCCCGGTGTCCGATACAGCCGTGATCCCCATGTGGCACCCTCCCGGCGCCAGGTAGACGCGGCCTGCCTCGATGGGCTCGCCGTCCTCAGCCTCCGCGACCGCGAGGCCGGTCTTGATGCGCAACTGCTCCGCCAGAACCCGGGTGAACAGCTCCGGCATGTGCTGGACGATCAGGATGGGCACGAGGGCGCTGACACCCGCGAGCCCCGGGAGAGCCTGGGCCAGCGCGTTCGGGCCGCCCGTCGAGGCGCCAATCCCGACCACCCGCGGCCGAGTGGGGCTGGCGCGCAAAGCCAGGTGAGGCGTGACCGGCTTTCCGGCTGTGGGACCCTTCAGGTGTCGTGCCGCGAGCTCTTTCAGCTTGAACCCGAGCTCGCGCCGGAACGCGGAGGTCCCGGCCGCGTCAGGCCGCGCTTCCGGCTTCGGGAGGTAATCGACCGCGCCGAGCGCGAGGCATTTCAGCGTGACCTGCGCATTGGGCCGCGTGAGCGTCGAGACGACGATGACGGACAGGTCAGGCCGGCGGGCCAGCAATGGCGGCAGGCTCCCGAGGCCGTCGAGCACCGGCATGTCCACGTCGAGCAGGACGATGTCGGGCCTGAGCACGTCGAGCAGGTCGAGCGCTTCCCGGCCATTCGCCGCGGTGCCAACGACCGTGATGCCGGCCTCGCCCTCGAGCCAGCGCGACACGAGGCTGCGAACGGGCGTGGAATCGTCGACGATCATCACCCGCACGGAATCGCCGCGCCGGAAATCCGCGGTCATCGCGCCCGCGTTCGCTCAGGGCGGCGCGAGCGCTCAGATCATGCCGACTTCCTGAAGCTTCGCGGTCATGGTCTCCCGGTCGAACGGCTTCATGACGTATTCGTCGGCGCCCGCATGCATGGCGCGGGCGATACAGGCCACGTCGTTCTCCGTGGTGCAAAACACCACCTTCGGGCTCTTGCCGCCGGGCATCTTGCGAAGCGCCCGGAGGAACTCGTGTCCGTCCATGACGGGCATGTTCCAGTCGAGCAGGATGACGTCCGGCATCTCGCGACGGCAGGCCATCAGGGCCTGCTCGCCGTCCTCGGCCTCGCTGGTGCGCAATGCGAGGCCTTCCATGATCCGGCAGGCGACTTTCCGAATGACGGCAGAATCGTCGACAACGAGGGCATGTTTCACGGCGTGCTCTCCGGGGGGTGCGAAGGGTCTGGGGAGGCTGGCGCGATCCCGAGCATCGCATCGACATCGAGCACGACCAGGAGGTCGGTTTCGAGCCGGTGCACCCCGCGGGACAAGGCTGCCCAGGATGGATCGAGGTGGATCGGGTTGGCTTCCAGCGCGCCGCCTGGGACGGTGACGATCTCGCCGATGCGGTCGACCACGAGGCCGTATGAATCGCCCGCCGCCCCGATGCCGATGGCCAGTGCGCCGGCTTCGGCGGGAGCCGAAGCGCCGCCGAGGCGCCCGCGTATGTCCACGGCCGTGACGACCCGGCCACGCAGGTTCATCAACCCGGCGATGTCGGGCGGGGCAAGCGGCACGCGGGACAGGGCCCCGAGGGTGAACACGTCCTGCACGCGGTCGATCGGCAACCCGAACAGCTGCCCGGCGATGGTTGCCGTGACGTAGGCCTGGCCCCCATCCGGCGCGGCGGCGGGCGCAGCGAGGTCGGAAGCCGGCGTCACGCGGCCAGTCTCCGCTCGGGCTGGGCAGCGACATGGGCCAGCGCCGCGATGAGTCCGCTCCGATCGAATTTCGAGATCGGCCCGACCAGGCCGAGCGCCTCGGCGCGCTGCGCGAGGATCTCGTCGGGGCGCGTGGCCAGGGCCAGGACGGGCAGCCCGGCCGTTGGCGCGTGCCGCCGCATCGCCTCGACCAGGTCCAGGCCAGGCCGGTCCGGCAAGGCAAGGTCCAGCACAACGGCGTCGATGCCGCCGCCGAGCACGGACCGAAGCGCCTCGCCGGCGCTGGCCGCGGTGCGGACGCGGTAGCCCGCCGCCTTCAGGACGGGCGTGAGCATGTCCCGAAAGAAGGCGTTGTCGTCGACCAGCAGCACGGTCGCGCTGCGGGCGGCATGCCGGAAACCGTCGGCGCCGGCCCGCGGCAGGAAGTCCGCGACATCGATGATCTCGGTCGCGCGTCCACGCACGATCGCGGTGCCGAGGAGGTCCGGCCTCCCGGGGACGGCCGCGATCTCGATCCGCTCCTCGACGATGTCGACGACCTCGTCGATAGCGAGGCCGAGCAGCGCGTCGCCGGCCGCGATGACGATCACCGGCTGCACGCCCTCGCGCCGCAACTGTGTGTGCTGGTCGACCGCGAAAAGCGGCATGAGCCGGCCGCGGTACTGGATGCTGCTGATCCCGGCCGCCTGCTCGATCGAGCCTGCGTCCATCTCCTCCAGCCGGGCGATGAGGCTGAGCGGCATGGCCTTGAAGGCGCTGCCGCCCCCGCGGAACACGAGCAGCGCGGTGGCTCCGGAGCCGTCCTCCGCCGCAAACGGCGTGACCCTGCCCGTGTGCCTTGCGCCGTGCACGAGGTCCGCCCCGGCACGGCGCGCCACCCCGTTCGGGTCGATGATGAGCGCAACGGAGCCGTCACCCAGGATCGTGTTGCCGCAAAAGAGCTGCAGGTGCTTCAACCGCGCCGAGAGCGGCTTCACGACGATCTCCTCGGTCTCGAGCACCGCGTCCACGAGCATGCCGAAGCGCACCCGCCCGAGATCGGCCACAACCACAAAGCCGCTATCCCGCTGGCCCGCGGGCGCGACGCCCATCATCTGGCCGAGGTCCAGCACCGGAAGCAGCTGGTCGCCAAGCCGCAGCAGGCAGGCGCCGTTGATCTGCTCGAGGGCCTGGTCGGACCCCGGCCGGACCCTGATCAGCTCCTGGATCGTGACCTGCGGGATGGCGAAGCGCTGGCCCGCGATCCGGACCGTCAGGGCGGGCACGATGGCCAGCGTGAGCGGCAGCTTGATCTTGAAAGCCGTCCCGCGGCCGGCCTCGGACGCGATCTCGATGGCGCCGCCGATCGCCTCGACATTGGTCTTCACGACGTCCATCCCGACGCCCCGCCCGGACAGGGCATCCGCCACGGCCGTGGTCGAAAACCCGGGATGGAAGATCAGGTCGGCGAGCTGAGCCTCGCTCATCCGCTCCGCATCGGCGCTGCTGGCGAGCTTCATGGCCACGGCACGCCGCCGAATTGCCTCGTGGTCGAGCCCGCGGCCGTCATCCGTGATCTCGATCGCGATCGCGCCGCCTTCCTGGCAGGCCGCGATCGTGATGGTCCCCTGCGCGGGCTTGCCTGCGGCGAGGCGCTCGGCAGGCAGCTCGATGCCGTGCGCCGCCGCGTTGCGGATCATGTGCAGCAGCGGATCCCGGATCATGTCCAGGACCTGCCGGTCGATCTCCGTTTCGCTGCCGCGGGTGACCAGCCCGATGGACTTGCCGAGCTCGGCCGAGGCATCCCGCAGGATGCGGGGAAGCTTCGCCCAGGCCCGTCCGACGGGCTGCATGCGGGCTTTCATGATCCCGTCCTGCAGTTCCGCCGCGACCTGGGACAGGCGCTGCAGCGGCGCCTTGAGGGAGGGCTCGTGCTCCCCCATCCGCCGCGCCACCTCGAGCAGTTGGTTCCGCGTCAGAACCAGCTCGGAGACGGTCGCAATGAGGTGTTCGAGCGTGTCCAGCCCGACCCTGACGGTTTGCGCCCGTCCGAGGGCGGTGTCGCCCTCCAGCCCGGGCCATGGGGGCGAAGGGGCCGGTGCGGCCAGGGTGGGCTCGCCGGGGCCCGGCGTTTCGCGAAAGGCCCGCTCCAGCACATCGAGCGGAACCTTGTCCGTACGCAGCGGGCGCAAAAGCCCCCCATCCAGCACCGGGCCGTGACCGCCTGCCTGGGCCAGGCCGGGGCAGCGGTCCGTTTCCGCGGCGCGCTCCAGGGCCGAGATGAGGTCGTCGTCGGATCCCGCGGGCTCTGCGCCCAGGCGGTCCAGCTCGCGCAGGATGTCCTTGATCCGGTCGATCGTGGCGAGCGCCACGGTGACCAGGTCCTTTGTCAGCGGCTTTCCTTCGCGCACCTGGCCCATGAGGGTCTCGGCCGCATGCGCCAGCGCTTCCAGCCGGGGCAGGCCGAGAAACCCGCAGGTGCCCTTGATCGTGTGAACGAGCCGGAAAATGTTCCGGAGGATCGCGGCGTCGGTCGGATCGCGTTCAAGCCTGACGAGCTCGACGTCCACCGTCTCAAGGTGTTCGCCGGTCTCGACCAGGAATTCTCGCAGCAGATCGTCCATGACGATCGGTGGTCCGACGCAACTCAGGGATTTGAGCAGCGCCGACCTTGATCACGGAAGGTTTAAGTTCCGTTGCCCGCGTGACCTCAGGCGATGGATGCCGCTTCCGCGCGGATCACCACGGTGTCGCCGTCCAGCGTCATGCCGACGGACATTCCGGCCGCCCTCGCGATCAGCCCCGTATAGAAGGGCTGGATGGCATGCGCGTCGACCGTGCCGCTTTCCGGTTCGGCCCGGATCAGCGCTTCGGCATGGGCCGGGATGCGGGCATTGATCCCCTTGGCGGAGAGCGTGAAGGTTGGGGCGTCCGCGTCCGTCTCGCCCGCCTTCACGTCCACCGCGATCGAGCCGCCGCGCGGGATCGCGTTGGTGGCGAGCATGACGAGGTTCAGCAGCAGCTTGACCCGGTTCTTCGGCATCAGGACGCGCGGCGCGGACCAGGACAGCGAGATCTTCTCGTCGTTGAACATGCCCTTGGCGACGGATTCGGCATCACCGAGGTCGATGGACGCCCCCGCCGAACCGGCCGCCCCGAAGGCGAGCCGGGCGAATTGCAGCCGCGCCGATGCCTGGGTCGCGCTCTTGCGGATGAGGTCGAGCGCGAAATCCTGCATGGAGGCGTCGTTGTCCTCCTCCAGCACTTCGAGGCCATTCACGATCGCGCCGACAGGGCTGATCACGTCATGGCAGACGCGCGAGCACAGGAGGGCCGCGAGGTCGAGAGGATCAAGCGTGATCGTTGCCATGAACAGGCTCCAGCGCGGGCCTGGTTGCCGCCGCGAATCCGACCTGGGATAAACGCCGTCCCGCGGCTTGAAAAGCGGCCGGTGCGCGCACGTCGTCCACTGGGCCGCACGATGTGTGGATGGGGGCTGATCTGCGACGTCGATCTGGCGAGACCGCCCGGCTGCTCGGCCTGATCGCGGCCGAGGCCGGTCGGCTGCTCGCCGCCGTCCAGGACAGGGCCGGCGGGCACAGGGTCAAGGGCGACGGCTCGCCCACGACCGGGGCCGACCTCGCCTCCGAGCGGCTGATCCTCGATCGTCTGGGCGCCGCCTGGCCGGAGATACCGGTCGTTGCCGAAGAAAGCGCGGGCAGCGGTCCCGCCTCGGAGTTTTTCTTCCTCGTCGACCCGCTCGACGGAACCAAGGACTACCTGAGCGGCAAGGGGGAATACTCGGTCAACATCGCCCTGATCGCCGGGACACGGCCGGTCGCGGCGGCGGTCGCGGCGCCGGGTGCCGGCCGGGTCTGGGCAGCGGGAGAGCGGACCGAGGTTGGACAGATCACGGGCGATTCGGTCGAAGGCTGGAGCCCGGTTTCCACCCGCCCTTCGCCCACGGACGGGCTTGTCGCGCTGGGCAGCCGCCGGCACGGCGATACGACGACGGAGGCCTGCCTCGCGGAGCTCGCTGTCGCGGAACAGCGGGCGGTTTCCTCGGCCTACAAGTTTTGCCTGATCGCCTCCGGCGAGGCGGACCTTTATGTCCGCTGCGGGCCCACGATGGAGTGGGATACGGCCGCGGGCGACCTCGTGGTCGAGCGGGCGGGCGGCAGGGTGATCGGCCCGGGAGGCGCGCCGCTGACCTACGGGCACGGCCACAGGGGCTTTCTCAACGGCCCCTTCGCGGCGATGGGCGATCCGGCGCTCGCCGCCCGGCTGCGGCTCCCGCCCAACTGCCCCGAATAAGCGGCCTCAGCCGCGGACGAGGCGGCGGGCGAGCTGCGGCCAGCGTGCCTCTGCCCGTCCGGCGCTGGCCGGCTCGGCGAGAAAGCGGGCGCGTGCCGCCCTCGTCCGGAACAGATAAAGCCGTCCCGCCCTGACCACGAAGATCACGGGGTCTGCCTCGACGAGGCGCCCCTCGGCCGCGGCATCCGCGTCATAGCCGCCGAGCCGGGGCGCGAAGCGCTCGGGCGAGCGCAGAAAGGCGGCCCGGTTGGCCGCGCTGACGAAACGCCAGCCGAGCCCGCTCCAGAGGGCCTCGTGCGCCGCATCGCCCGCGGCAGCCCGTCCCTCCAGCTGGTAGCTCACCGGATCGAGGCCATTCAGAGCAAGGCCGGAATGGGGGTCCACCGCATAAAGCTGCGCGATGCCCATGACCTCCGGCAGCAGCGCAGTGTCGCCGGGCAGCCCGAGCGCGCTCCCGCTCAGAGCGAGCGAGATGGCGGCGACGGCAAGCGGCGGCACGAGGTGGACAGATTTCATTAAGGTTGACGAATTAGCGTCGCGCCGGACTGACGGGCCCCTCTATGGAGGCCCGCCCGCAAACGACTCGTAAAGGCGCCCGATTACGTCGCT
Organism: Enterovirga sp.; assembly: GCA_028290385.1. Taxonomy (GTDB): domain Bacteria; phylum Pseudomonadota; class Alphaproteobacteria; order Rhizobiales; family Beijerinckiaceae; genus Enterovirga. The sequence goes on along the minus strand of JAQGJZ010000113.1, from coordinate 2,385 downwards.
CGCCTGATCGGGTGGCCGAGGAGTGAAGACATGCGGCGCAGCTTCAATCGCGGATGTGTCCTGGCGCTTTTGCTGGCGCTTCTGACCGGGCCCGCTCTGGCGCGCGGTCCGCGCGCCGAAAGCCCGGACACGTTTTCGCCGAACGAGCTCGTGGATTCCGGCCATCAGTTCTTCGGCAGCGTTTCGCGCGGGCTGGCCCTCGCCATCCGCGAGGCGGTGCGCCGGTGGGGTGAGCCGGACGGCTATATTCTGGGCCAGGAGGGCTCCGGCGCCTTCTTCGGCGGCCTGCGCTATGGTGAGGGTCACCTCTACAAGCGTCGCACCCGCGGGCAGCGCGTGTATTGGCAGGGGCCGACGCTCGGCTTCGATGTCGGTGGCGAGGGCGCCCGCACGATGATGCTGGTCTACAACCTTCAGAGCCTGCCGGAGCTCTACAAGCGCTTCGTGGAGGTCGACGGTTCGGCCTACCTGGTGGCCGGCGTCGGGCTTACGGCGGCGCGGGCCGACGACACCGTCCTGGTGCCGATCCGCACGGGGGTTGGCCTCCGGCTCGGCGTCAATGTCGGGTACCTGAAGTTCACCGACAGCCCGACCTGGAACCCCTTCTGAGCCCCGCCCCTGGCGGGTTGCGCCAGGGAATGCAAGAAGCGCTCCTCGTTCTGCGTACCCGGTCGCTCACGTGTCAGATCTCCTGCTGCTCTTCGTGGGTCTCCTTTCGGGCGCGCTCGCGGCAAGCGCCATCCTCGTGCCGCGGCTGCGGGCTGCGCGCGGAGCCGCTGAGCTCGTCGAGCAACGGCTCGCCTCGGCCCTGAAGGACCGGCACGAACTGCAAGGCCACCTCGACGCCGCCCAGAGCGCCCTGGATACCCGGGCAGCCGAGATCGCGGCCGAGAATGCCGAGCTGCGCCGGCGCATGGATGAGCTCGCCGATCTGATCATGGAGCGCGGCGGCGCGCGCCGGGATTGAGCGGCACCCCGGTCCGCTCCAGAGCCCGCATTGCCCGGGCTGGCGGCAGGCGCTAAGCCCGCCCGAGAGCTGGAGGGGACAATGGATCTCGGTCTTAAGGGCAAGCGGGCGCTGGTGCTCTCGTCGAGCCGCGGCCTGGGGCGCGCCATCGCGGAAGCGATCGCGGCCGAGGGTGCGGATGTCATGCTGACGGCCCGCACGGAGGAGAAGCTGAAGGCGGCCGCCGACGCGATCAACGCGCGCGGGCAGGGACGCGCCTCCTATCTCGCGGGCGACCTGAAGACGGAACTCGAGACGATCCACGCCACCGCGGTCGAGCGGCTCGGCGGCCCGATCGACATTCTGGTCGCCAACACGGGCGGCCCGCCGGCCGGAACCGCGCTGGGCGTCGAGGCCGACCTCTACGCGACCCACTTCGAGGCCATGGTCCTGCCCGTGATCAAGCTGTCGGGCCTGGTTATCGGCGGGATGCGCGAGCGCGGCTTCGGCCGCATCCTGATCGTCGCCTCGTCCGGCGTGATCCAGCCGATCCCCAACCTCGTGCTTTCGAACACGCTGCGCTCGTCGCTCGTCGGCTGGGCCAAGACGGTGTCCAGCGAGGTGGCGGCCGACGGTGTCACGGTGAACATGATCCTGCCCGGCCGCATCGAGACGGACCGGACCGGCGAGCTCGATGCCGCGAACGCGAAGAAGCAGGGCAAGACCCCGGAAGAGATCTCGACCGCAGCCCGGGCCGCGATCCCGGCCGGGCGCTACGGCCGGGTACAGGAATTCGGCGACGTCGCCTGCTTCCTGGTGTCGGAGCGGGCGAGCTACGTCACGGGCAGCCTGATCCGGGTCGACGGCGGCGCCATCAGGTCCGTCTGAGCTCGGCGCAGGCCGCGCCGCCGGGTCCTATCTCGGATCGAGCCGCTGATTGCCGCCCGGGCTTCCGGGCGGCGGGATCACGGGCGTCGTTCCCGGGTTTGGGACCGGCGGCTTCACGCGCATGTCGGGGCCGATATCCGGCGGCTTGATCACGCCGTCCGTCCGCTCGAGCTTTTCGCTGAGGGTGCTGGTCGAGCCGGTGGCGTCGACCTTCTCGGGAACCGTGTTGTGCTGCGCCGGCATGTTCGGGTCGCGCGGCTGCTGCTGCACCGGATGGCTTGGCGCCGACGGCGTCTGAGCGCCCGCAGCGCCCGTCAGACCGGCCGCGAGCGCGGCCGCCAAGCTGATCGTGATGATGCCTCGTCCGGACATGGTTGACCTCCGCGATGGCTTGCCGGCCTTCGGCCGGCGCGATTGTTGCGGGGTCAACAGCGGGCGGAACGCGCCGGTTCCGGGGAGGGAAGCTGGACGGCCGGAGCCTCAGGCCGCCGCGGCGGGCAACTCGGCCATCTCGAAATAAAGGGCGCGCAGCCGTTTCGCGAGCGGCCCGG
>JAQGJZ010000112.1 GCA_028290385.1 Enterovirga sp. | reverse complement strand
GCGGTGGAAAGCGCAAACAGCGCGGCTGCGACGGCCTTGTCGCGCGGCGTCGTCGCGAGCGGGACCGGGCGCGGCCTGTTTGCGCCCCCGGAGCCTTGTTCAAATCCGCCAGCCGGGATCGAGAGGTGGAGCGGCACGGTCGCGAGCGCGATCGCCGCGTAGCAGACGAGCGCACCGCGCCAGCCAAACGCCTGCGCGAGCCAGCCCCCGACGGGCCAGAGCGCCGTCGAGGCCAATCCGCCGAGCAGGGTGATCTGCGAGATCGGGCGGCGCGCATGCGGCCCAGCGAGGCGCACGAGGGTGGCGAAGGCCGCATCGTAGAGGCACATCCGCATCGCCACGCCGAGCACGAGCCACCCGGCGTAGAACACGACGAGGTTCGTCGCGGCGGCGAGCAGAAGGCAGCCGGCCGCGATCAGGACGGAGCCGATGGTCATGACCGTCCGGCCGCCGTGGCGGTCGATCCTGCGGCCCACGGCCGGCGACACCACGCCCATGGTGACGAGGGCCGCCGAGAACCCGCCATAGACAACCGGGCCGGACCAGCCGGTCTCCGCCCCGATCTGCTCCCCGAAGATCGCCGCGAGGTAGTAGGACACACCCCAGCAGAGAAGCTGCGAGAAGCCCAACCGCCAGACGAGACCGCGCGTGACCATCAGGCGGGGCGGACCGGTTCGCTGCCTGTGCCGACCCGGCGCCCGCCCCCGGTGAGCGCTGCCGTCCGCTCTATCTGGAACGAGGCCGCGCCCATGAGGACGGCGCCGCGATAGATGGCGGTGATCTCGGGGAGATCGCCGGTTTCGCACGCCCTGAGCATCAACGCAGTATCTCCTTCTTCCCATCGGGGTGGTGCACCCGCGAGGAGAGGTCAAGCCGAACAAAAAAAGGCCGGCCGGTTCACGCGAACCGACCGGCCCTTTTTTCGGAATGCTCCGGCGGGCTAGCCGCCGCGGGCGCGCGCCCGGATCATGAAGTTGTCGTAGGTGTACTCGGCGACCTGGAACCAGAGGTACTCCTCGCCCCTGAACGCCCGGATGCTCTCCCAGATCTTCTTGAAGTCCGGGTTCTTGGCCGAGGTCTCGTCGTACATCTCGTTCGACGCCTTGTAGCTGGCCTCCATGATCTCCTGGCTGAACGGCCGGAGCTGCGCGCCGGCGCCGACCAGCCGCCGCAGGGCGCCCGGGTTCTTGGCGTCGTACTTCGCGGTCATGTCGAGGTTGGCATAGGCGCAGGCCGCCTCGGCGATCGCCTTGTAGGCCTTGGGCAGCGCGTTCCACTTGTCCTTGTTGAACCAGAAGTGGATCGTGGCCCCGCCCTCCCACCAGCCGGGGTAGTAGTAGAACGGCGCGACCTTGTTGAAGCCGAGCTTCTCGTCGTCGTAGGGGCCGACCCACTCGGTCGCGTCGATCGTCCCGCGCTCGAGCGCCGGATAGATGTCGCCGCCGGGGATCTGCTGCGGGATGACGCCCATCTTCTGCATGACCTGCCCGGCAATGCCGGCGATCCGCATCTTCAGGCCCTTCAGGTCCTCGACTGTCTTGATCTCCTTGCGGAACCAGCCGCCCATCTGGGTGCCGGTGTTGCCGCCAGGAAGCGCAAAGAGGCCGGACTTGCCGTAGAACTCGTTGGCCAGGTCATTGCCGCCGTTGTGGTAGAACCACGCGTTCTGCTGGCGGGTGTTCAGGCCGAACGGCGCGGAGGTCAGGATGCCGAAGGTCGGGTCCTTGCCGACGTAGTAGTACGACGCCGTGTGCGCCATCTCGACGGTGTTGTTCGCCACCGCGTCGAGCGCCTGCGGCGTCCCCACGATCTCGCCGGCCGCGAAGGGCTGGACTTGGAAGCGGCCGTCCGTCGCCTCGGAGACGTATTTCGCGAACAGGTCGGAGGCGCCGTAGATGGTGTCGAGAGACTTCGGGAAACCCGAGGTCAGACGCCACTTCACCTCGGGCATCGACTGCGCGATGGCGGGGGCTGCGATGGTGCCGGTCGCCGCCGCGGCGGCACCCGCCGCGAGGAGGTCTCGTCTCTTCATGTTCGCTCCCTACAAGTTTGCGACGTTCGTGGCCGCCCTGGTCGAGCAGGCTGGCCGAGGCAGGCGAGTGGGCTCCCTCTGCTAGCCCTCTAGCACGAGAGGGGAGAGCCGGAACAACGGCTTGCTACGATTTGAGCCTCATGGCCAAGGACAGAAGCGCGCGGTCGTTAAGAACCACCATACGCTCCTTCGGCTTCAGCCAGGCGAGGGCCTCATCAAGCTTCTCCGCATCGATGATCTTGGCCTCTGCCATCACGCGCTCGCTGTCGAACTCACCCCGCGCCCGGTGGGGGCGGTGTGGCAGCATGGCCTCGTGCCGGTCGCGGAACGTACGGTCCCGGTAAAGCACCGCGAGGGCATCCTCGTCATCGAAGCCGAGCGCGACGTTCTCGCGCTGCAGGGCATTCGCTCGCTCGACGATCGGTGGGACCCGATACTCGTCCGGCGTCTGCAGAAGTCCGAGGCGCTTCAAGGCCACCCCCGCGGCGAGAGAGCCCGAAAGCCAGGACAGCGGGATCGCCAGAACGAGGCCGAGGATGGTCGGCGACATCCAGAGGAAGAGCGAGGTCGCGATGAGAAAGGCCGAGAGGCCCGTCACCACGCCAAGCAGGGTGTGCCAGCGATGGCGGCGCACGATGTCGCGCAGAGGGATCGAGCCGTCGTCACGCCGCTGCGGGTTCCAGCCGGTATCGCCGCCGATGAGGATCTGGAACACCGACCCTGACTGGATGAGCATCAGGATCGGGGCGATCAGGGCCGACAGGATGATCTCGATCAGCGCCGAGAGTGTCAGCCGGATCGCGCCGCCGGACGCGCGCCGCTTCGCGCCGTCGATCAGCATGAGAAGAAGCCCGAAAAGCTTCGGGGCGAGCAGCACCGCCATGGTGAGGGCAAAGAGCCACAAGGCGCGTTCCGGATCGAACCGCGGCCAGGACGGAAACAGGCGGAAGTCGCGGCTGAAATATTCGGGCCGGATGTAGGTCGTCTGGAGGACGAGGGCGATACCCACGACCAGCTGCAGCAGCCAGAAAGGCGACGCGAGGTAGGACATGATCCCGGTCGCGAAATGCTGCCGCGTCGCGAGCCGCAGGCCGCGCGCCCCGATGATCCGGGAATGCTGCAGGTTGCCCTGGCACCAGCGCCGGTCGCGAACGGACAGGTCGATCAGCGAGGGCGGGCTTTCCTCGTAGCTGCCCTCGAGCTCCGGCAGCATGTAGACGGACCAACCAGCGCGTCGAATGAGGGCCGCCTCGACGAAGTCGTGGCTGAGCACGTGGCCGCCGAAGGGCGGCTTGCCCGGCAGGTCCGGAAGCCCGCAATGCGCCGCGAAGGCGGCGGTGCGGATGATCGCGTTGTGGCCCCAGTAATTGCCGTCGCGCCCTGACCAGACGGCGAGCCCGGTCGCGATCACCGGTCCGGCGAGGCGGGCCGCGAATTGCTGCAGCCGCGCGAACAGCGTGTTGCGATTCAGGATGATGGGCAGCGATTGGATGATGCCGGCCCGCGGGTCCGCCTCCATCGCGGCCGCCAGCCGGACGATGCAGTCGCCGGTCATCAGGCTATCCGCATCGAGCACGAGCATGTGCTCGTAGGCGCCGCCCCACCGGGTCACGAAATCGGCGATGTTGCCCGCCTTGCGGTGGTGGTTCTTCTCGCGGTGGCGGTAGTAGAGCCGGGCCTCCGGTCCGAGCTTGTCGCGCAGGGACAGGAAGGCCCGCTCCTCGGCGATCCAGGCGTCGGGGTTCGTCGAATCAGAGAGAACGAAATAGTCGAAGGCCGCGCCGTGCCCGGTCGCCTCGACGGATTCCCTGATGGCCTGGACAGCCGCAAAGGTCCGCGCGGTCGACTCGTTGTAGACCGGCATGACGATCGCGGTGCGCTGGTTCAGCGCGGCGACGGTCTTCGGCGCCTGCCTCGCCCGCCCGAACAGCAGCGCAAAGAAGCCGAGCAGCGCGCTCGTGAAAGCCAGCGCGATCCAGGAGAAATTGAGGACGAAGAGCCCGAGCAGCCCATACTGCAGCAGGGTCGTGCGGCTGACCGACACGACCGCATACATCTCGTACGCGCCATAGGCGGTCAGCAGCGCAGCGCCGCCGAACACGAAGGCCCGGGCGAGGTAGGGCGCGGCAGGCCGCGCGTCCTCGAACCGGTGCGCCTCTGCCTTGGACCAGCGGTGCAGGTTCTGCGTGGGCATCGCCAGCCGGCTCTCGGCCGGCACGGCAGGCTCGGTGCGCGGGAGATCAGCGGCCCGCACCGCCTCGGAGGTCAAGGCGTCCAACGATAAAGCCATGTCTCGCTTAAGGGCCCGGAGCCCGCCTGCAGAACGAGCCGCATCTCACACGCGTTTTCCCCACCGGGGTCAAGATCGAACACGACCCGGACCGTCTTCCGCTCCGGGTAGGCCCAGAACCTGACGTTCTGGATCGCGCCCGTGGCCGTGCTGACCGCCGGGCGCATGTCCGGGACAGCCTGCGCGAGATTCTCCCCGACGAACTCGACCAGGAAACGCCGGCGCCGCCCGCCCGGGCCGCGACCGGACCGGGTAGCCGCCACGGCGGCCAGGGCAGGGCGGTCGGGCGGGACCCAGCACCAGAACTGCCGGTAGGCGAAAAACACCTCGGACCCGCCCTGCAGCGGCGCACGCGGGCGCCAATAGGCCAGGATGTTGTCGTTCACCTCGGAATCGGAGGGGATCTCGATGAGTTGCACCGCCCCTTGCGACCACTCGCCGAGCGGCTCGATCCAGACGGTCGGCCGCCGCTCCGGCTGCTGGATGTCGTCCTGGAAGAAGGCGGGGTCGCGCTCGCGCTGGACGAGGCCGAACCCGCGCGGATTTTCGTCGACGAAGGCAGAGATCTGCAGCGTGTCCGGGTTGTTGAGCGGGCGCCAGAGCCACTCGCCCTTGCCGTTCAGCATCTGCAGGCCGGAGGCGTCGTAGACGGCCGGCCGGACATCGTCGGTGGTGCGCCGGACGTTCGGGCCGAAGAGGAACGTCGCGCCCATTCCGCCAAGGCCAACATGCTCGAGATTGACCCGCGGGAAGAGCGTGGTCTCGACATCGACGATGGTGGCCTCGCCGGGGCGGAACGTCATGCGGACGGCGCCCGTCACCGACTCGGAATCGATCAGGCCGTGAATAAGGATCGCATTCGTGCCCGCGACTGGCCGTTCGAGCCAGAATGCGCGGAAGCTCGGAAACTCCTCGCCGCGCGCTTCCGCCGGCTTGAGGGCGAGCGCCCTCGCGACGGCTCCGAAATTCTGGCCCCGCGCCAGCGCGCGAAAGAAGGTGGCGCCCTGCACAATCGCAAATTCGAACGGCGCCCCCCCGAGGCCCGTCGAGATCAGCCGGAACCCGGAGAAGCCCGGGTCGGGAGTGTTCGGGGGCACGTTCAGACCGCCGAAATCGAAGCGATTCCGGTCGAACAGGATGCGGCGCACCGCCCCGTCCTCGACGGTGAAGAGGGTGACTGCTGTGGAGAAG
>JAQGJZ010000361.1 GCA_028290385.1 Enterovirga sp. | reverse complement strand
AGGGGCATCGTGCATCCCTGGATCGGCTGCGGCACCTGCCATGCCTGCGAGGCCGGGGAGGAGGTGCGCTGCCCGAAGCCGCGCACGATCGGCACGCGCCGGGACGGCGGCTACAGCGACCACGTCCTCGTTCCGCACGGGCGCTACATCGTGCCCTACGGCGACCTGGAGCCCGGCCTTGCGGCGACCTGCGCGTGTTCGGGCCTCACGGCCTACAGCGCGCTGAAGAAGCTTCCCCGCATGACGGGCGAGGACAGCGTGCTGATCGTCGGGGCGGGCGGCGTGGGCCTCGCCTGCGTCGGGCTGGCGGGGGCGGTGACGGCCGCCAAGGTCATCGTGTCCGATGTCGGCGAGGCCAAGCGCGAGGCGGCCCTGGCCGCCGGCGCCCATGCCGCGCTCGACGGTTCTGGGCTGAACGGCGCCGCGACGGTGCGCGAGGCGGCGGGCACGCGGCCACCCCGCGCCGCGATCGACTTCGTCGGCTCGCCCGAAACGCTGCGCCTCGCCATGGAGGCGGTCGATATCGGCGGCACGGTCGTGTCGGTCGGGCTTTATGGCGGCGAGCTGCCGATCTCGACCGCGCTGCTGCCGCTGCGGCAGATCACCATCAAGGGCTCCTATGTCGGCTCGCTGGAGGAGCTGAAGGAGCTTGTGGCCGTGATGCAGGAGCGAAACGTCCGGAGCGTGCCGGTGCAGACGCGCCCGATGGCGGACGTGAACGCGATCCTGGCCGATCTCGAGGCCGGCCGCATCGTCGGGCGCACCGTCATGGTGCCCTAGCCTGCCGGGCGGGCGGGAGCGGTTGGCGCGGTGACCGCGGTCACCGCTCCTGGCGCCGGAGGATGTAGTCGAGCCCGCCGACGCGGAACCAGCGATACCCGTAGGGATCGAGCACCATCGCGTGGCGGCCGCCTTCGTCCGCCTCGCTCTGGCCGCCATGGAGAAGGTCGATGAGCCGGTCGCCCTCCGGCACGCCGGCCTTGAAGCGGATCTCGCGCGGCGAATCGTGCAGGTTGTGCACGACCAGGACGGAGTTTCCGCGCCAATCGTAGCGCAGCGCCAGCACGCCGGAATCGCCCGTCGGGATGACCGCGTAATCGCCCCAGCCGATCTCCGGCGCCTCGTGCCGCGCCCGGATCATCCGCTCGGTCCAATTGAGCAGCGAATTGGGGTCGCCGCGCTGGGCCGCGACATTGACCGTCTCGTAGCCCCAGGGCCCGCCCGTGATCACCGGCAGCAGGGGCTTGTCGCCCTTGGTGAAACCGCCCTTCGGCTCCGTCGACCATTGCATCGGCGTGCGGGCGCAATTCCGCTCGGGGAGGGACAGGTCGTCCCCCATGCCGATCTCGTCGCCGTAGCGCAGCACGGGCGTGCCCGGGAGGGTGAACATCAGGCTGTAGGCGAGTTCGAGCCTGCGCCGGTCGGCGCCGAGCATGGGGGCGAGCCGGCGCCGGATGCCGCGGTGATAGAGCTGCATGTTCTCCTCCGGCCCGAAGGCCGCGAAGACGCGGTTGCGCTGCTCCTCGGTGAGCCGGCCGAGATCGAGCTCGTCATGGTTGCGGAGGAACACGCCCCATTGGGCGGAGGCGGGGCGTGGCTTTGTCGCCTTCAGGGCCTTGGCGAGCGGCTTCGTGTCGGCCGAGGCGAGGGCGTAAAACAGGTTCTGGTTGACCTGGAAGTTGAACATCATGTGGGAGCGGTCGCCGTCCGCCCCGAAATATTCGAGGTCGTCCTCGGGCAGGATGTTGGCCTCCGCCAGCATCACGGCGTCGCCCTGCCGCCACTGGATGAACTCGCGGAAGGTCCGCAGCATATCGAACTGCTCGACCGGCTGAGTCACGTCCGGCCCCTTGGTGCCGATGATGAAGGGCACCGCGTCCATCCGGAAACCGGAGACCCCCAGCTGGATCCAAAAACCCATGATCTTCAGGATCTCGGCCTGCACCCTCGGGTTCGAGGTGTTGAGGTCGGGCTGGAAGTCATAGAATCGGTGGAAGTAGTAGGCCCCTGCCGTCTCGTCCCAGGTCCAGGTTGTTTCCTGCACGCCGGGAAAGACCATGCCCTCGTTGGCGTTCTTGGGCTTCTTGTCGGACCAGACATACCAGTCTCGATAGGGCGAGTTCGGGTCCCTGCGGGCGGACTGGAACCAGGGATGCTCGATCGAGGTGTGGTTGATCACGAGGTCGATCAGCACCCGGATGCCCCGGCTCTTCGCCGCATGCGTGAACTCGACGAAGTCACCCAGCGTGCCGTGCCTGGGGTCGACGCCGTAATAATCCGCGACGTCGTAGCCGTCGTCCTTGAACGGGGAGGGCTGGAAGGGCTGCAGCCAGACGGCGTCGATTCCCAAACCGTGCAGGTAATCGAGCCGCCGCGACAGCCCGATGAAGTCGCCGATGCCGTCGCCGTCCGAATCCATGAACGTGCCGACGTTCAGGCTGTAGAGGATGGCGTTCTTGTACCAGAGGTCGTTGATCATGCTGACGCCGCCTTGGGACAGGCTGCTGCTGAGCCGGTGTCGGTCGGGATTCCGGTCGAGAACTCGGCGGCGCTTGGTACGTTCCTGACAGCCGCGGCATTGCCCCGCGCGCCACTCTCTTGGCGCGGCGCCTTCCAAACGCCACATGGGGCGTGCTAGAGGCTGCGCCGAATTGCGCGCCGGCTCGCGCCCCGGGTTCCCATGCAAACCGTTCTGATCGTCATCCACCTGCTGATCGTGCTCGCACTGATCGGCGTCGTTCTCCTCCAGCGCTCCGAAGGCGGACTCGGCCTCGGCGGCGGGTCGAGCTCGGCGGGCGGGTTCATGACGGGGCGGGGGCAGGCGAATGCCCTGAGCCGGGCGACCGCGATTCTCGCGACGCTGTTCTTCATGACCAGCCTGGGCCTCGGCATCCTGGCGCATCGCGGGGCGGCGCCTCGCTCGATCCTGGACCAGAACGGGCCCGTCTCGGGCGCACCTGCCGAGAATCAGCCGGCCGGCAGCCAGGGCGGCGGCGTGCTCGATCAGCTCCAGCGCATGCAGCAGCCGGCGACGCCGATCTCCCCGACGGCTCCGGCCCAGCCGCAGGTGCCGCAGTCGCGCTAAGCGGCAAGCTCGGCACGTGTCTCGCCGCCTAGGGCCTTGGCCCGGGCGTTCCTTCATTATTGTGGATCGCGCCTGGCCCCACGGGGGCTTAGGCCTGTTCAAGGCCGTTCGCGGCGCTTAAGGGTGGCCTCCCATGACGCGGTATGTATTCATCACCGGCGGCGTGGTCTCCTCCCTCGGTAAGGGCCTCGCCTCCGCCGCCCTGGCGGCACTCCTGCAGGCACGGGGCTTCAAGGTCAGGCTGCGCAAGCTCGACCCCTATCTCAACGTCGATCCGGGGACGATGAGACCCTACCAGCACGGCGAGGTCTTCGTGACCGACGACGGTGCGGAGACGGATCTCGACCTCGGCCATTACGAGCGCTTCACGGGCCGGCCCTGCACGCGTGACGACAACGTCACCACCGGGCGTATCTACCAGGACATCATCGCCAAGGAGCGCCGCGGCGATTATCTCGGCGCCACCGTCCAGGTGATCCCGCACGTCACGAACGCCATCAAGGAGTTCGTTCTGTCGGGGAACGAGGGCTTCGACTTCGTGCTCGTCGAGATCGGCGGCACGGTCGGCGACATCGAGGGCCTGCCGTTCTTCGAGGCGATTCGCCAGCTCGGGCAGGAGCTCGATCGGGGCCAAGCGCTCTACCTGCATCTGACGCTGCTGCCGTTCATCCCGTCCGCCGGCGAGCTAAAGACCAAGCCAACGCAACATTCCGTCGCGGAGCTGCGCTCCATCGGGATCCAGGCGGACGTCCTGCTCTGCCGCTGCGACCGCGAGATCCCGCGCGAGGAGCGGCGCAAACTCGGGCTGTTCTGCAACGTGCGGGAGAGCGCGGTCATCGAGGCGCGCGACGTCGTCTCGATCTACGACGTGCCGCTCGCCTACCATGCGGCCGGGCTCGACGACGAGATCCTGCGCATCTTCGGCGTTCGCAGCGCGAAAAGCCCCGATCTCGGCCGGTGGCGCGCC
>JAQGJZ010000073.1 GCA_028290385.1 Enterovirga sp. | reverse complement strand
TGACATCGCGGACCGAGCGGGCGGCGGCACGGCCGATCCGGCCCAGATGAAGTTCGGCATCGGCCAGCCCGTACACCGCCGCGAGGACCCGGTGCTCGTGCAGGGGCACGGGCGCTACACGGACGACATCGCGCTGCCCGGGCAGGTCTATGCCGCCTTCGTGCGGAGCCCGTACGCGCATGGCGAGATCCGCGGCATCGATACTGCGACGGCGGCCGACATGCCCGGCGTGCTCGGCGTCTACACGGCGGCCGACCTCACCGGCTACGGCGACCTGCCGAACGCCATGAGCTTCAAGAGCCGAGACGGCTCGCCGATGAAGAAGCCGTCGCGCGGGGCGCTTCCGGCCGACCGCGTCCGCTATGTGGGCGATCCCGTCGCCTTCGTGGTCGCCGACACGATGATGGCCGCACGCGAGGCGGCCGAGGCGGTCGCGCTCGACATCGAGCCGCTGCCCGCCGTGGTCACGGCCGAGGACGCGGTCGCCGACGGCGCGCCCGCGCTCTACGACGCCATCCCGGACAACGTCTTCTTCGATTACCACCACGGCGATGTCGCCGCCGTGGACGCGGCCTTCGCGGGGGCGGCGCATGTCACCACCCTGAAGCTCGCCAGCCACCGCCTGGTCGTGAACCCGATGGAGCCGCGGGCCGCCCTCGGCGAGTTCGATTCCGAGACCGGCCGCTTCACGCTGCATCTCGGCAACCAGGGCGCCTTCGGCATGCGGGCGGGCATGGCCGGCCTGCTCAACGAGCCGGTCGAGAAGGTCCGCATCCTGACGCCGAATGTCGGCGGCTCCTTTGGCATGAAGTCGAGCCCGTTCCCGGAATATGTCTGCCTGCTCCACGCCGCGAAGGTGCTCGGCCGGCCGGTGAAATGGACCGACCAGCGCTCGGAAAGCTTCCTGTCCGACCACCATGGCCGCGGCCTGGAAGTGTCAGCCGAGCTTGCGCTCGATGCCGATGGCCGTTTTCTCGCGGTCCGTATCACCGGGCTGGCGGATTTCGGCGCCTATCTGACGCCGGTCGCGCCGCTGTTCTCGTCCATCAACATCGCCAAGAACGTCGTCTCGGTGTACCGGACGCCGCAGGTCGCGGTGGATATCCGCTGCGCCTTCACGAACGCCGTCCCGGTCAGCGCCTATCGCGGCGCCGGCCGCCCGGAGGGCAATTACATCATGGAGCGGCTGATCGAGACGGCCGCGCACGAGACCGGGCACGACGCCGTCGCGCTGCGGCGGCTGAACCACATCCGGCCGGACGAGATCCCGTACGACACCCCGGTCGAGACCACCTACGATTCGGGCGAGTTCACGGCCCTTCTCGACAAGACCCTGCAGGCGGCGGACTGGGACGGCTTCGAGCTGCGCAAAGCCGAGAGCGCAAGCCGCGGAAAGCTCCGCGGACGCGGGGTCGGGCAGTATCTCGAGGTCACCGCCCCGCCGACCAACGAGATGGGCGGCATCCGCTTTGAGCCGGACGGCGACGTCACCATCATCACGGGCACCCTGGATTACGGCCAGGGCCACTGGACGCCCTTCGCCCAGATCCTCTCGGCGAAGCTCGGGATCCCGTTCGAGCGCATCCGGCTGGTGCAGGGCGATTCGGATCAGCTCGTGGCGGGCGGCGGCACCGGCGGGTCGAAGTCGCTGATGGCGAGCGGCACCGCGATCCTGGAAGGCGCCGAGAAGGTCATCGAGCTCGGACGCGAGATCGCGGCCGAGCTGCTGGAGGCCGGCAAGGGGGACATCGAGTTCGCGGACGGCCGCTTCACCATTGTCGGGACGGATCGCGGCATCGGCATCATGGAACTGGCGCACAAGCTGCGCGAGGGCGTGAGCCTGCCGGACGCGACGCCGCGCTCGCTTGACGTGAAGCACGTGCACCAGAGCTCGCCCGCCGCCTATCCGAACGGCTGCCACATCGCCGAAGTTGAGATCGACCCCGAAACGGGGACGACGGAGGTCGTGCGCTACACGATGGTCAACGATTTCGGGACCATCGTGAACCCGATGCTAGTCGAGGGCCAGGCGCATGGCGGCGTGCTCCAGGGCATCGGGCAGGCGCTGCTCGAACGAACGGCCTATGACCCGGAAGGTCAGCTCGTTTCGGGCTCCTTCATGGATTACGCCCTGCCGCGCGCCCATGACGCGCCGCCCTTCGGGCCGTTCATGAGCCGGCCCGTCCCGGCGACCACCAACCCGATCGGCGCCAAGGGTTGCGGCGAGGCCGGCGTCGCCGGCGCGCTGCCCTCGGTGATGAACGCCGTCGCGGATGCGCTGCGCCCGTTCGGCATCGCCCATATCGACATGCCGGCCACGCCGGACCGTGTCTGGCGCGCCATCGACGAGGCGAGGCGCCGCGCAGCCTGATCCGCATGGCTCCGGCCTTTCGTCGCGACCTCGTCTGGGGCGCGGGCCGCGCGCTCGCCCTCCCGGCCTGGATCGTCGGGTTTTCTCTCCTCGGTGTCGGGAGCCTAGCGCGCGACGCGGGTCATCCGCTCGGTGCGGCCGTCTTCTCGACGGTCGTCGTCTGGGCGGCCCCGGCCCAGCTCATCTTCTACGGCACCCTGGCCAACGGCGGCCTGCTCGTTGCCGCGGCGCTTGCAGTCGCCCTGTCGGCGATCAGGCTGCTGCCGATGGTGCTCTCGATCTGGCCCTATCTGCGCAAGCCGGGCCAGCCCCTCTGGCTGCAGTTGCTGATGGCGCATTTCGTGGCCGCCACGAGCTGGATCGACTCGTTGCGGCATCTGCCCGGCATGGAGCCTGAGCGGCGAGTCCCATATTATCTTGGCTTCGCGAGTGCCTGCATGGCGGTCAGCTCGGCGATGACCGCCGTCGGATACCTGCTCGTCGGCGCGCTGCCCGGTCCGCTCGCGGCGGGCCTGCTCTGCCTGACCCCGCTTTATTTCATGATCTCGCTCGTCGGCAGCGCGCGCGGTGCCACCGACTGGCTCGCGATCGGCCTCGGTGTCGTGCTCGTGCCGGTGGCGCAGGCTCTGGTCGGCAAGGATTTTGACCTCATGGTCACGG
>JAQGJZ010000026.1 GCA_028290385.1 Enterovirga sp. | reverse complement strand
CCGGCATCAGCGATGTCGCGTTCCGCCGCATCGCGGCCCGCTTCGGCGCAGGCCTTGTTGTCACCGAGATGGTGGCCGCAAGCGCCTATGTGGCGCGGGCCGACGAAGCCCGCCTCCGATCCGAGGGGGAGGGGATCTATCCGCACGTGGTGCAGCTTGTGGGCCGTAATCCGCGCGCGATGGGCGAAGCGGCCCGCCTGGCGGAGGCGAGCGGCGCGGACGTGGTCGATATCAATTTCGGCTGCCCGGCCAAGAAGGTGACAGGCGGTCTCTGCGGCTCCGCCCTGATGCGGGAGCCCGAACTCGCGCTTGCGATCGTCGAGGCCGTCGTGGCCGCGGTCACGGTGCCCGTCACCGTGAAGACGCGGCTCGGCTGGGACGATGGCAGCCGCAACGCGGTGCCCATTGCCCAGGCCGCAGTCGGGGCCGGGGCGGAGGCCGTCACCGTGCATGGCCGCACGCGACAGCAATTCTACACCGGGACGGCTGACTGGGATGCGATCGCAGAGGTGGTGGACGCCGTGCCGGTCCCCGTGATCGCGAACGGCGATGTGGGGTGTCCACGCACGGCTAAGTCTTGTCTGTCCCGGTCCCGGGCTGCCGCCGTTATGATCGGGCGAGCGGCTTTGGGCCAGCCCTGGATTGTGGGCGAGATCGCGGCGGCTCTGGCTGAGCGGCCCTACACGCCGCCGAGCTTTTCGGAGCGGGCCGCGGCCGCGGTAGAGCATTACGAGGCCATGCTGTCGCTCTATGGCGCCAAAATGGGAACCCGGCACGCTCGCAAGCACCTCGCGGCCTATGCCGACCGGGCTGGGGAGGCCGGCTTCGGGCTCAGCGATGACGACAGGCGCAATCTCGTCACCTCGCTCGATCCGGGTCTCGTGACCGGGCTTCTCGCGCGGATCTATGACGAAACGGCAAGGCTCGCGGCATGAGCGGGGTGTCCGGCGAACTGGTCGTCAATGCGCTGCCCGTGCCGGTGCTCACCATCGGGCCCGGAGGCGAGGTCCTGGACGCCAACCCTGCCGCCGAGACGTTCTTCGAGCTGTCGATCCGGGTCCTGAAGCGGCAATCGCTGCAGGATCTCGTCCCCTTCGGGTCGCCCGCGATCGCCCTCGTCGACGAGGTGCGCCGGCGCGGGGCCGGTGTGAGCGAGCACAGGGTCGATCTAGCTAATCCGCGCTTCAACGCGGAGCGGAGCGTCGACATCTTCGCCACGCCCCTCGGCGAAGAGGGGATCGTCGTGATGATGTTCCAGGAGCGGACCATTGCCGACAAGATGGACCGTCAGCTCACCCATCGCGGCGCTGCCCGCTCCCTGACGGCACTCGGCGCGATGCTCGCGCACGAGATCAAGAATCCGCTGTCCGGCATTCGCGGCGCCGCCCAGCTTCTCGAGCAATCGGTCGACGAGAACGATCGCATGCTGACCCGGCTCATCTGCGACGAGACGGATCGCATCGTGAACCTCGTCGAGCGGATGGAACTGTTCGGGGACGAGCGCCCGGTCGAGCGTGGAGCCGTGAACGTCCACGGCGTGCTGGACCACGTCCGGCGCCTCGCCCAATCGGGTTTCGCCCGGCACATCCGGTTCGTGGAGGCTTACGATCCCTCGTTGCCGCCTGTGGATGGCAACCGGGATGAACTCGTCCAGGTGTTCCTCAACCTCGTCAAGAACGCGGCCGAGGCCGTCGGGGTCGACGCCGTCGACGGCGAGATCGTCCTCTCGACGGCGTTCCGGGCGGGCGTCCGGCTCCAGATCCCGGGAGCGCGCGGCCGGGTGGCGCTGCCGATCGAGGTGGGGATCAGCGACAACGGCCCGGGGGTTCCTCCCGACCTGCTGCCCCACCTGTTTGACCCCTTCGTCACCACCAAAGCCCAGGGAAGTGGCCTGGGCCTTGCGTTGGTTGCCAAAATCGTGGGCGCTCATGGGGGTGTGGTCGAGTGCGACCCGGCCCCGCGACGGACGACCTTCCGGGTCCTCCTGCCCATTTATAGTGCACGCGACGGGCGCGGCTCAGAGGACTGAGGCGGAGAGGATGCCGAGCGGACAAATCTTGCTGGCTGATGACGATTCGGCGATCCGGACGGTCCTGAACCAGGCGCTGTCTCGCGCCGGGTACGACGTTCGCTCGACCGGCCATGCGGCGACCCTCTGGCGGTGGGCAGCGCAAGGGGAGGGCGACCTCATCATCACGGACGTGGTGATGCCGGACGAGAACGCGTTCGACCTTCTGCCGCGTATCAAGAAGGTTCGGCCCGAACTGCCGATCATCGTGATGAGCGCCCAGAACACGTTCATGACGGCGATCCGCGCATCCGAGCGGGGCGCATACGAATACCTGCCCAAGCCGTTCGACCTTAAGGAATTGGTGGCGATCGTCGGCCGGGCCTTGTCGCGCCCGCGCAATGCCGGCCAGAACGGTTTTCAAGCCGAGCAGGAGGAAATCCCGCTGGTTGGCCGCTCTCCGGCCATGCAGGAGATCTACCGGGCACTCGCCCGGCTCATGCCGACGGATCTCACCGTGATGATCTCCGGCGAGTCAGGCACGGGCAAGGAACTCGTTGCCCGGGCGCTGCATGATTACGGCAAGCGCCGAAAGGGTCCGTTCGTCGCGGTCAACATGGCGGCGATCCCGCGCGACCTCATCGAATCCGAGCTTTTTGGCCACGAGAAGGGCGCCTTCACGGGTGCGCTCACCAAGTCGGCCGGCCGCTTCGAACAGGCGGAAGGCGGCACGCTGTTCCTCGATGAGATCGGCGACATGCCGATGGAGGCGCAGACGCGGCTTCTGCGCGTGCTGCAGCAGGGCGAATACACGACCGTCGGCGGTCGGGTGCCGCTCAAGACCAATGTCCGCATTGTTGCGGCCACGAACAAGGACCTGCGCCACTCGATCCAGAGCGGACAATTCCGCGAGGATCTGTTCTTCCGGCTGAACGTCGTGCCGCTGCGGCTGCCGCCCCTGCGGGAGCGCAGCGAGGATATCCCGGACCTCGTTCGGCACTTCATGAACCTCGTCGAGAAGGAAGGCCTCCCCCGCAAGCAGGTCGATTCCGACGCGCTGGACCGCATGAAGCGGTACCGCTGGCCGGGGAACATCCGGGAGCTCGAGAACCTCGTGCGGCGGCTAGCGGCGCTGTATCCGCAGGACACGATTACGGGTCCGATCCTGGATGCCGAGCTCGACTCCTCGCCTCAGGTGTCCTCGTCCGGCGAGGGCACCGCGGCGGTCGAAGGCGAGACGCTGTCCATGGCTGTGGAGCGCCACCTCGGGGTCTACTTCAAGAAGTACCAGAATACCCTGCCGCCACCCGGCTTGTACCACCGCATTCTCCGGGAGATCGAAGGCCCGCTAATCGGTGCGGCCCTCGCTGCGACTCGAGGCAACCAGATCCGCGCGGCCGAACTCCTCGGCGTGAACCGGAACACGCTCCGCAAGAAGGTTCGCGACCTGGACCTTCAGGTGATCCGCTCGGCGCGCTGATCCTCTCGAAACCGTCACCACCGGCGTCGAGCCGCCGCCTGGACTTCGGGGCGCATCGGCTCTAATCCGCGGCTGTGGCCGCAATGCATCACTTCGCTCCGGCGCGGCGGGACCCTGTCCTGCCAACCGAGCCTGCCTTCGAGGCACGCGATGCAGGTCGCTGACCGGCCCCAGGCTCTTCGTCCGGAACGGGCGCGCTCGCGCGGGCCGGGGTGGATCGGCGCGTTCACCGTCGGGGCGGCGCTCTGCTCAGGCCTGATCACCTTCCTCGTTCTAGCCGGGATGACGCCGGTCCTGCCGACCCACGACGTCGTCGTGTGGGTTCTGGCGATCAACGTCCTTCTGGTCGTGATCCTCATGGGCATCGTCGCCTGGGAGGCCTGGACGATCGTCCGGGCGAGGCGTGAGGGTGCCGCAGCGGCGGGTCTGCATATCCGGGTGGTGGGGCTGTTCAGCCTGGTCGCGGCCGCCCCGGCCATCCTGGTCGCCATCGTCGCAAGCGCGATCCTGGAGCGCGGCCTAGACCCTTGGTTCACGGGGTCGATCAAGTCGCTGATGACGAACACCGTCGAGATCGCGCAGGCGTATCGGGCCGACCAGTGCCGCACGCTGGCGCGCGAGACTCAGTTGATGGCCGCGGACCTGAACCGGGCCAAGGTGCTGTTCGACGCGGACCGAAAGCTGTTTCGTGATTTCATGGCGTCGCGCGCCACCTTCCTGGGGTTCCCGATCGCGATGATCGTGAAACCCGATGGCAGCATGCTGGAGCGCGTGGACATCCGCACCATTCCGGGCGTGACCGGGCCATCGGCGGACGACCTCGCCAGCGCCAACGAGACC
>JAQGJZ010000020.1 GCA_028290385.1 Enterovirga sp. | reverse complement strand
GGCCGCGTGCCCGAGCGCGGTTGTGCAACCGCCTTTGGGTCCCGTCGGCGATTTCGCCACCGTGCGGCGGGCCCGGAACATTGTGGTCTCTGTGAGCACATTCGCGTGGCTCGCGGCCTGGCTGTCGGAGGCCACCAGGATCCATCTTCCTGTGTACGGCATCTTCAACCCGGAGCAGTTCCGGCAGATTGATCTGCTCCCGCTGGCCGACCAGCGGTACATCTACTACCGGTTCCCGGTCCACTGGGCTGTCCCCCTGCCGTCATTGTCGGCGAGTTTCGTTGAGCTCGGGCGCTCATGGCGGATTGCGAGCCCCCGCGAGTTGGTTCGCTATCCGTGAGCCGGGCAAGGGTGCGCTGAAGCACACTGGAGAATGCTCCAGCGTCATGCCCCGGCGGCAGCATCCTTCCTCACTCGTTTGACGCCTCGAGAGGGCGGCCGGCGGCGCGAGAACCCGCCCGGGCCTTCATGGGAGGCTGGCACGGGCACTGCCGTTTGCCCGCCTCGCGGGCTCGGGCTAAGCCCGAGGCAAGACGCGTCAGGGAGAGCGCATGCCCGTTATCCAGTCCTCGGCCGATCTCGCGTCCGGCGCGGCGGAGGCGAACCGCCATTCGTGGGCGGCGCTTCGGGACGAGCTTTTGGCCAAGCGCGCGGAGGCCGGGGAGGGCGGTCCGAAGCGCGCCCGCGACCGCCATCTCGCTCGCGGAAAACTCCTGCCGCGCGACCGCGTGCAGCGCCTGCTCGATCCGGGCTCGCCCTTCCTTGAGCTGTCGCCGCTCGCCGCCAACGGCATGTATGAGGGCGACATCCACGCCGCCGGCGTGATCACCGGCATCGGCCGTGTGATGGGCCGCGAGGTCGTGATCGTGTGCAACGACGCGACCATCAAGGGCGGCACCTACTTCCCGATGACGGTGAAGAAGCACCTGCGCGCCCAGGAGATCGCGCGCGAGAACCGGCTGCCCTGCCTGTATCTCGTCGATTCCGGCGGCGCGAACCTGCCCGAATGGCCGGACGTGTTTCCGGACCGCGAGCACTTTGGGCGCATCTTCTACAACCAGGCGAACCTGTCGGCCGAAGGCATTCCGCAGATCGCCTGCGTGATGGGCTCGTGCACGGCGGGCGGGGCTTATGTTCCGGCGATGTCGGACGAGGCGATCATTGTGCGCAAGCAGGGCACGATCTTTCTCGGCGGCCCGCCTCTGGTGAAGGCCGCGACCGGCGAGGTGGTATCCGCCGAGGATCTGGGCGGCGCGGACGTGCATGCGCGCCTGTCCGGCGTCGCCGACCATTACGCCACGGACGACGTGCATGCGCTCGCCATCCTGCGCCGCATCGTCGGCACGCTGAACAGCGTGAAGCGCCCCGACATCGACATCGCGGCCCCGGTCGCGCCCCGCTACGACGCGGCCGACCTCGAGGCGGTGGTCTCGACGGACCTCAAGAAGCAATACGACGTCCGCGAGGTGATCGCGCGGCTGGTGGACGGGTCGGAGTTCGACGAGTTCAAGCGCTTGTTCGGGACGACGCTGGTGACCGGCTTCGCCCGGCTCAACGGCATGCCGATCGGCATCATCGGCAACAACGGCATTCTGTATTCGGAGAGCGCCCAGAAGGGCGCGCATTTCATCGAGCTCTGCTGCCAGCGCCGCGTCCCGCTGCTCTTTCTGCAGAACATCTCGGGCTTCATGGTGGGGCGCGACTACGAGGCCGGTGGCATCGCCAAGAACGGCGCCAAGCTCGTCACCGCCGTCTCGACCGCGCGCGTGCCGAAGCTGACCCTGGTCGTCGGCGGATCCTACGGGGCCGGCAATTACGGCATGTGCGGCCGGGCCTTTTCACCGCGCTTCCTGTTCACCTGGCCCAACGCCCGCGTCGCCCTGATGGGCTCCGAACAGGCCGCCTCCGTGCTCGCGACCGTGCGGCGCGACAACATCGAGGCCGGGGGCGGCGCCTGGAGCGCCGACGAGGAGGACACCTTCAAAACCCCGATCCGCGACCAGTTCGACCGCGAATCGAACCCCTATTTCGCCACCGCCCGCCTCTGGGACGACGGCATCATCCTGCCGAGCGAAACGCGGCGCGTGCTGTCGCTCGCCCTCTCCGCCGCGCTGAACGCACCGGTGCCGGAGACGAAGTTCGGCGTGTTCAGGATGTAGCGCTGTCATCCTCGGGCTCGACCCGGGGACCCTAAGGGACGGAGCGGAGGACAGGCCGCTCAGGCCCTCACGCGGCCCGCGGCCTGATCGCCTCCAACTGCTCGCCGATCACGCGACGGCGCTCCATCAGTTCGTAGTCCCGCTGCAGGCCCATGAAGAAGCCCTCCGACACGCCGAAATAGCGCGCGAGGCGTAGGTCCGTGTCTGCCGTGACGGCGCGTTTGCCCAGGACGATCTCGTTGATCCGCCGGGGCGGCACGCCCAGCGCGCGGGCGAGGGCGGTCTGGGACAACTGCATCGGCACGAGAAACTCGTGCAGCAGGATCTCTCCCGGATGCGGGTTGTGCAGGACCTCAGTGGTAGTCGACGATTTCGACATCGTGGGCATGCCCTTCCTTCCACGCGAAGCAAATCCGCCACTCGTCATTGATGCGGATCGAATGCTGGCCCGAGCGGTCGCCCCGCAACGCTTCGAGCCGGTTGCCCGGCGGCACTCTCAGATCTTCGAGCCGTTCGGCGTTGTTGATCAGACGGAGCTTGCGAAGCGCGGCGTCTTGGATGTCCGGAGGCAGTCGGCGGCTGCGTCGACCGGCCCAGATCTCCTCGGCAGCGCCCCGGAAGCTCACGATCATCGGCTCAGATCATAACGCGTAACGTTATGCGGCTACAACAGCGTGGCAACCATAGCCTCGCGCCCAAGTTGACCGCCCATGGCATCCTGGTGGCGCTCTCCGACGGGCATCGATTGGCGCGCGGCGGCGCTGTTGGGCCTGATCAGCTCCACCTTCTCGACGCTCGTCAGCCAGTTCACGGCCGCGCGGATCGGGCGTGACGCCGTGGTCGACTGGATGTCGGTCGCGGCCATCCCGTTTCGCGACGGGATGATCCAGATCGAGCCCTCGGGCTGGATCATCGCGGCCGGCATCGCCTTTCACCAATGGGCGGATTTCTCCTGGGCGCTCGTGTTCTTCGGCCTGTTGGGGCGCTGGACGGCGGGGCTGTCGCCGTGGGCCATCATCCCGGTCGCGGGCCTGTGGGCGCTGTTCACTTCCTTCTCCGAATGGGCCTTCCTGGTGCCGGTGCTGCCGTTCTGGCAGCCCATCTTCGCGCTGGAGCAGCCCTACTGGATCGGCTTTCTGGTTCACGCGACCTCGGCCTCGATGTACCCACTGTTTCCGTATCTGCGGGACTGGCTGGCGGATGACCGGCCCTCGCCGCACCGGCGCTTCGCGGCCACCTGGAGCGGGCTCGCGGCGGCCGGAATGCTCGGGCTCGGCGTTCTGGCCTTTTTGGGCTCGCAGGGCCGCGAACTGCCTCGGACGGGCGGCGACGAGGCGTTCGACCGCCTCTACATGCGCCGCATGAGCGAGCACCACCGGCAGGGGATCGAACTCGCCCGGCTCGGGGCCGAACGGGCGCAGGACCCGCATCTGCGCATGGTGGCGCGCCTGATCGCGGCCGAGCAGAGCGGCGAGACCGAGATTTT
>JAQGJZ010000018.1 GCA_028290385.1 Enterovirga sp. | reverse complement strand
CTGCTCCAGCACCGGGATCAGCCGCCGGCAGAGCGGCCCCACGCTCTCGGCCTCCCGGTAGATCGGGACGATCACGCTGATCTCGACGTTGGTTCTGGGCTCGTTCATGGCGTTCGGGCTGTATGCGTTCGGCCGCACGTTTATCTCGCCGCAGATAACCGGCCCTGAAGGTTGAGACCGGGAATGACAATCCGGAAGATTGTTCTCTGCGCGGATGACTACGCCATGAATGAGGGCGTGAGCCGCGGCATCCTAGCCCTGGCCGAGATAGGGCGCATCTCCGCGACGAGCGCGATGACCAACGCGCCGGCGTGGCCGGTCCTGGCGGGGCGGTTGGCGCCGTTGGCCGGGCGCACCGGAATTGGGCTCCACCTCACCCTGACCTGGGGCGCCCCGCTCGGAGCCATGCCGCACTTCGCGCCGACGGGGCGCATGCCGCGACTCGGGGCGGTGATCGGCGCCGCGCTGCGCAGCCGCCTTCGGCTCGACGACATCGCGGCCGAGATCGGGCGCCAGCTCGATGCCTTTCGCGACGCGACCGGGCGGGAGCCGGATTTTGTGGACGGGCACCAGCATGTGCATGCGCTGCCGGGCATACGTCAGGCGCTGCTCGGCGTGCTCGCCGAGCGTGGGCTCGCCGGGCGAATCTGGCTGCGCGACCCGGCGGACCGGCTCTCCGCCATCGCGGCACGGCGGCCGGCTGCGGCGAAGGCGCTGCTCGTTGCGGCGCTATCCCGCGGGTTTGGCGCCCAGGCGCGCGCCGCGGGGTTCCGCACCAACGAGGGATTTTCGGGTTTCAGCCCCTTTGATCCAGCGCGCGATCCCGACCGGGATTTCGCCGCCTATCTGACGGCGACGGGGCGGGCGCATCTCGTGATGTGCCATCCGGGCGAGGATACGGACGCGGCGAGCCTGGACGGCGTGGTCGAGGCGCGGCGGCGCGAGCTCGATTATCTCGCGTCGCCGGATTTCGGGCGACTGTTGGCCGCCCGGCAGGTCGAACTCGTGCCCGCCCCGGCCTGAGCCGGGGCGGAGCCGCGGGGCTTACGCCGAGGCCTTGGAGAGCATCTCTTCGACATGCTCCCAGTTCACGAGATTCTCGATGAACGCCTTGAGGTAGTCGGGCCGGCGGTTGCGGTAGTCGATGTAGTAGGAGTGTTCCCACACATCGACGCCGAGGATGGGGGACGCGCCGTGGACGAGCGGGTTCTCGCCGTTCGGCGTTTTCATGATTTCGAGCTTGCCGTTCTTCACGGCCAGCCAGGCCCAGCCCGAACCGAACTGCGTGACGCCGGCCTGGACGAAATCGGCCTTGAACTTCTCGACGCCGCCGAGTTCGTCGTTGATGCGCTTCTCGAGCGCACCCGGGATCGGGCCGCCGCCGTTCGGCTTCATCCACTGCCAAAAATGGATGTGGTTGAAGTGCTGGCCGGCGTTGTTAAAGAGCGGCTGGTTCTTGCCGTAGCTCCCTTTGACGACCTCCTCGACGCTCTTCCCTTCGAGCTCGGAGCCCTTCAGGAGGTTGTTCCCGGTGTCGACGTACGCTTTGTGGTGCTTGTCGTGGTGGAACTCGAGGGTCTCCTTCGACATGTACGGCTGGAGCGCGTCATACGCGTAGGGCAGATCGGGCAAGCTGAACGTCATCTTGGATCTCCTCGGGTCCGAAGGGTTCGGCCGGACCTTCACGAGGGATCTATGACCGCAGGCCTCCCGGGGCAACGGCGAAAAGCCGAGCTTGGCTCGGACGGGCTGCGCCCGCCCGGATGCCGTGTCGATTCCACCCCTCCGGTGAAAGCGTGAGATGAGTGTGTTCCTGTCCCTGCTTGGTGTCGCCATGATGGTGACCGGGCTCGCGGCGATCTATTCCGGCTCCCTGTTCGTCGGCATCGAGCGCGGCTGGACGATGGTGGTGGCTGGCAGCATCGGCTTCTCGGCCGGAGCGGTGCTGCTCGGCCTCTCGGCTGCCTTGCGCCGCCTGCGGCGGGTTGAGCGGGCGATCAAGATGCTTGCCGGAGCGCCCACGCGCCGGCCCACCCTCGAGACGATCGTCGATGCCGAGCCGGCCGCGGCCGCACCTGCCTCCGCCGCAGAGGCCGCCGGGTTGCACGCCGAGACGGGTTCCGCAGCGCAGGCCGAGCCGAGCTTTGCCGAGCGGGCCGAAGCCGCCGCCGCCCCCGGGCCGGAGGTGAGAGCACCGGAGCCCGGACCCGGTCCGGAGCCGAGCTCGGACAAGGACCCGCCGCCGGACAGGATCATCGGGACCTACCAGGCGGGCGGCAACTCCTACGTGATGTATGCCGACGGCTCGATCAGGGCCGACACACCCTCCGGCGAGCACCGGTTTCGCTCGATGGACGAGTTCAAGGCTTTCATGCTGACCGGCACGCTCCGCGGGCGCGCGCCGGAAGAGCCGCAGAAGATCGCGCCGCCGGCCGGTCCCGATCAGGGTTCCGAGAAGCCAACCGCCTTCAGCGCGAACGCGTAGATCAGCCCGACCTCCTCCAGCCGGTCGAAGCGGCCCGCGGCGCCGCCGTGGCCGGCATCCATGTTGATGCGCAGCAGGATGGGACCGCCCCCCGTCATCGTGGTGCGGAGCTTGGCCACCCACTTCGCCGGTTCCCAGTAGGTGACCCGCGGATCGGTGAGGCCGCCAAGCGCCAGGATCGCCGGATAAGGCTGCGGCCGCACGTTGTCGTAGGGCGAATAGGACAGGATCGTGCGGAACGCCGCCTCGTCCTTCCCCGGATTGCCCCATTCGGGCCATTCGGGCGGGGTCAGCGGCAGGTCGCCGTCCAGCATCGTGTTCAGCACGTCCACGAAGGGCACCTCGGCAACGATGCCGGCGAACAGGTCGCCCGCCATGTTCGCGACAGCGCCCATCAGCATGCCCCCGGCCGATCCGCCGAGCGCGACGAGCCGCTTGCGGCCCGTGTAGCCGGCCTCGATCAGGGCTTCGGCACAGGCCACGAAGTCCTTGAACGTGTTCGTCTTCTTCTCGCGCTTTCCATCCAGGTACCAGCGCCAGCCCTTTTCCGTCCCGCCGCGGATATGGGCGATGGCGTAGACGAAGCCGCGATCGACTAGCGACAGCAAATTCGTCCGGAAGGACGCGGACATTGACGAGCCGTAGGAGCCGTAGCCGTAGAGGAGGCACGGTGCGGTCCCGTCGAGCACCAGGTCGCGGCGATGGACGAGGGAGATCGGCACGGTTTCCCCGTCGGGTGCCGTGCCGAAGATGCGCCGGGTGACGTAGCGCGACGAATCGAAGCCGCTCGGGATCTCCTGGCGCTTGCGCAGGACGCGCTCACGGGTGCGCAGGTTGTAGTCGTAGGTCTCGTTCGGGGTCGTCATGGACGAATAGCCGAACCGGATCGTGTCGGTCTCGAACTCGTAGCCGGGATCGAGACCGAGCGAATACGCCTCTTCCGGGAACGAGATGGCGTGCTCGGCGCCGCTCGCCATGTCTCGCACCACGATGCGGGGATTGGCGTCCTGCCGTTCCAGCCGGACCAGGTGATGCGCGAGCGCGACCTGGTAGAGCACCATGATGCCCGGGCGATAGGGGACGAGGTCGCGCCAGTTCTCCCGCCCCGGCGCCGAGGCCGGCGCCGTGACGAGCTTGAAATCCTCGGCGCCGTCCGCGTTGGTGCGGATAATGAGGTCGGGCCCGTGATGCTCGACATTGTAGATCACGAGCGGGGAGCGGGCGGCGACGACACGGCGCTGGGCCTTCGGATCCGCGCGATCCAGAAGCCAGACCTCCGAGGTCTCGTGATCGTTGAGGCCAATCACCACGAAGGCGCCCGAGGTCGTGGTGTCGATGTCAACGAACCAGCCGGAATCCGCCTCCTCGTAGATCAGCTCGTCGGCGGATTGAGGCTCGCCGAGCCGGTGCCGGCGCACGCGCGCCGGGCGATGGTTCTCGTCGACCTCGACATAATAGAACGTGCGGGAATCGAGGCACCAGACCGCTTCGCCGGAGGTGGCCTTGATCTCGTCATCCAGGTCCTGCCCGGTGGCGAGATCGCGGACGCGGATGGTGTAGAGTTCCGACCCCGCCACGTCCGCGCTCCAGGCGAGCAGCGTATGGTCGGGCGAATGGACCGCCTCCTGCAGGTCGAAATAGGCGCGGTCCTCGCCTTCCTTGTCCCCGTCGAGCAGGATCGTGGCGTCACCGCCCAGGCGCGGCTCGCGGCAGATCAGCGGGTGCTGCCCGCCCTCGCGGTAGCGGGTGAAATAGCCAAAGGGCCCGTCGGGCTGCGGGACGGTGTCGTCGTCCTCCTTGATGCGGCCGCGCATCTCGCGCACCAGCGTTTCGCGCAGCGGCCCGAGGTCGCCCAGCATGGAATCCGTATAGGCGTTCTCGCGTTCGAGGTGCTGGCGGATGGCGAGGGGGAGGGCGGTCCCGTCCTTCAGGACCTCGCGCCAGTTCTCGGCCTTCAACCAAGCGTAATCATCCAGCACCTCCTGGCCGAACAACTCGATCCGGTGCGGCCAAGTCTCGGCGACGGGCGCCGCGAGCGCGGGGAAGGGCGGTGTCCAGGACACATCGGCCATGGGCGGAACTCCAGGGCGGCCGGCGGGCCGCATTCCGCCCAGCGCATAGGGGCGCGCGCGGCGCTTAGCAACGGAGCCGGCCGTCTCGTCCCGGCTTGACATAAACTAGGAATTTATGCTTAGAATGGTGAGCTCGCCGTGCCGACGTTGCCCGAATTCCGATATGGAACGTATCATGAACAACAGCGCCATGTCCAACCGCGATACCCTGTCCCGGGCGGCCCGCCGTCTGCTCGCAGCCCTCGCTGAGCCGGACACCAGCGCGATCCCGGATCCGACCCGCGAGGGGATGTTCATCCTGCGTAGTACGCGGCGTGGCGTGTCGCTCGGGCGCGGCGCCCACCCCGAGGCGGCGTGTCGCGAGCTGGAACGGCACGATCTCGCGCTCCGGGCGGACGGAGGGCGCTGCATCGCGATCTCCGAGGCGGGACGGCGGCACCTCCGTCGTATGGCGGCGGGCCCGGCCGAGAACGGCTTTCTGGCGCAACATGCCGAGATCGAGACGGGCACGATCGCGGGCGAGACCGGGCCCGCCAAGGTCGCCATCAACGCGGCCGAGAGCCCGCTCGACTGGCTGCGCCGCCGAAAGGATCGGGACGGCTCGCCGCTGATCGATTCGGCATCCTATGAAGCAGGCGAGCGGCTGCGCCGCGACCTGACGTTTGGGGGCATGATGCCGTCCGTCACGGCGCGCTGGGAGGGCGCACTCGGGTCCGGCAGTGCCGGCCCGCGCGACCCTGCGGCGGCGGCCGACGCGGTGGTCGCCGCGCGTCAGCGGGTCCGCAACGCCCTGTCCGAGGTCGGGCAGGATTTTGCAGACCTCCTCGTTGACATCTGCGGGTTTCTGAAGGGGCTCGAAACGATCGAACGCGAGCGCCGCTGGCCTGCGCGCTCCGGCAAGGTCGTCGTGAGGCTCGCATTGCGGCGCCTCGCCGAGCATTACGGGCTGGAGACGGAGGCCCGCGGCCCGGGGCGCTCCCGCGGCCTCAGGACCTGGGTCGCCGAGGAGGCCGCGGCGCGATGAGGGCGGCAGGCCGGTGCCCGCGCCGACCCCGCCTCAGGCTGCGGCTGCCGCGACCCGTGCTGCCTCACCGCGGATGCGGTCGACCATGGACCGCAGCCCGTTCGACCGCTTGCTCGTGATGTGCTGGCCGAGCCCGAGATCGCGAAAGATCTGCAAGGCGTCCTTCTGCAGGATCGCCCGCGCCGGCTGGCCGGAATAGAGGGAGACCAGAAAGGCCACGAGCCCTTT
>JAQGJZ010000005.1 GCA_028290385.1 Enterovirga sp. | reverse complement strand
GGCGGCCTCCTTGACGTCGATCGGCTGTTCCTGCCGATCGAGGACGCGCGAGCGCCCGCTTTCGACCTTGCCCTCGTAGATCTGCCGATCCTGGTTCGGGATATCCATCCCGCCCGGGTTTTCGGGCGCGACCTTCAGGGGCGCGTTGTCGGCCTTGATGAGCGGGGGCGGACCCGAGGGGGTGCTCCCTGCGCTCATCTTGCGCCAGGTGAACGCACCGCCCGCGCCAACCGCGGTCAGCGCAACCAGGGCCATCACGGCCCCGACCCGGCGCCGCGCGGGTGGCGCCGCCATGGGCATGAAATCGTCGCCCCCGAGGGGCCCGGCCTCGCCGTAGCTGCGCGCCACCGGGTCGAACGGCTCGGCCTTGTCCTTGGGCTGCTCGTCTTCCGGCTCGCTGGGCTCCGTCCCGAGAACGCTGCGGTCTTCCGCGGTCAACGCCGCGTCGGCCTGGCTGCGGGGAACTGGCCGGACCGGCGCAGACGCGTCTTCGCGTTCGACAGAGCCGAACGTCGGCTCCTGGCGCTCGCGTGCCGGTGCCGGCCCCGGCCTGCGGGTCTCCCCGAGGATGTTCAGGAAGGGATCGTCCTGCCCGACGATCCGGGCGAGTTCCGCCAGCGGATCGGCTTGCGGCGCGCTCGGAGCCGGGCCGAGCTCGGCCGACCGCCGCAGCTGGCGCTCGATTTCGTCGAGATCAATCTCGAAGCGGTTCTGTCCCGTGTCGCTCATACCTGGACCCAACTCAATACCGGGGCTGGCACGAGACGCTCAGCGAAAGCCTGCGCCGGCGCCGCCGCGCCTTACATGCCCGAACCGGACCTGCTTCAGCGCATCTCGTCAGGAGCGCTCACACCGAGGGTCCCGAGCCCCGACGCAAGTACCGCCTTCAGCGCGCCCAGAAGGGCGAGCCTCGCCACCGTCGATCTTTCATCATCGTGCTTAACAAAGCGTAATTGCGGCAAGTCTTTGCCTTTGTTCCACAATCCGTGAAACACGCTCGACAGCTCATACAGATAGAACGCGATTCGGTGCGGCTCATGCGCCAGGGCCGCCGCTTCCACCACGCGCGGATACTGCGCGATCCGGCGCTCGAGCTCAATCTCCGCCTCGTCCGTCAGGACCGAGAGATCCGCCGCCGCGAGGGCGTCGCTCCCGGGCACCCGACCGGCGAACGCCTCGCCCGCCTGCCGGAACACCGAGGCGCAGCGCGCATGGGCGTATTGCACGTAAAAGACGGGGTTGTCCTTGGACTGCTCCAAGACCTTGGCGAGGTCGAAATCCAGCGGCGCGTCGTTCTTCCGGTACAGCATCATGAAGCGCACCGGGTCGCGCCCGACCTCGTCGACCACCTCGCGCAGGGTGACGAAATCCCCTGCCCGCTTCGACATCTTCACCGGCTCGCCGCCGCGCAGCAGCTTCACCAGCTGGCACAGCTTCACGTCGAGCTTCGCCGTGCCGCCGCTCACCGCGTTCACGGCGGCCTGCATGCGCTTGACGTAGCCGCCGTGGTCGGCGCCCCAGACGTCGATCATCGACGTGAAGCCGCGCTCGAACTTCGAGCGGTGATAGGCGATGTCGGCCGCGAAATACGTGTAGGAGCCGTCCGACTTCAGCAGCGGGCGGTCGACGTCGTCGCCGAACTCGGTCGCCCGAAACAGCGTCTGCTCGCGGTCCTCCCAATCCTCCGGCAGCTGGCCCTTGGGGGGCGGCAGGCGCCCCTCGTAGACGAGGCCGCGCGCCCGCAGCTCGGCGATGGTCTCGCCGATCTTGTCCGCCTCTCCCTTGGTCAGGGACCGCTCGGAGAAGAAGACGGCGTGCCGGATGTCGAGCGAGGCGAGGTCGTCGCGGATCATCGCCATCATGGCGTCGATCGCGACGGAGCGGACGAGCGGCAGCCATTCGGCCTCCGGCATGTCCCGCAGCGCCGGGCCGTGCTGGGCGGCAAGCGCTTGGCCGACCGGAACGAGGTAATCACCCGGATACAGACCTTCCGGGATCGACCCGACGGCCTCCCCGAGCGCCTCGCGGTAGCGCAGGAACGCCGATCGGGCGAGCACGTCGACCTGCGCGCCCGCGTCGTTGACGTAATACTCGCGGGTGACGTCGTAGCCCGCGAAGGCGAGCAGGTTGGCGAGCGCATCGCCGAACACCGCCCCGCGGCCATGGCCGACATGCATCGGGCCGGTCGGGTTGGCCGACACGTATTCCACGTTCACCGCCTGCCCGGCGCCCTGCCCGCTCCGGCCGTAGCCCGCAGGGTCGGCCAGGGCCGCACGTACGACATCGTGCAACACATGCGGCGCAAGGCGGATGTTGATGAATCCCGGGCCCGCGACCGACGCTCCGACGACGCGCGGATCCGTCCGCAGGTCCTCGGCGATCAGGTCGGCGAGCTGGCGCGGATTCGCCTTCGCGGCCTTGGCGACGGCCATCGCGGCGTTGGTGGCGAGATCGCCATGGGTCGAGTCGCGCGGCGGCTCGACGAGAACCTTCGACGTATCGATACCGGCCGGAATGCGGCCCGCAGCCGCCAGGCGGTCGAGGGCCTCGCCGACGCGGCGCTCGAAGAGCCCGAAAATGTTCATGGGTTCCGTATTCGCAGAGGGACGATGCCGAGGCGCGTCCCGGTCTCAAGCTGTTGCGGGTGTCGACGTCGCTCTAGCAATCACACGCGAGAGTGTCACGTTCGCAACCGGCAGCGGCCGCCCGGCCGGCTCACGCGATGCGCAGATCCGGTGTCGCCGCGAAGAGCTTCCGGTGCTCGGCGAGGGCGTAGCGGTCCGTCATGCCGGCGATGTAGTCCGAGACCCGTCTGGCGATCTGGGCGTCCGATGCTTCCGCGAGCCCGGCGCGCCAGTCGTCCGGAAGCAGGGCGGGCTCGCGGGTGAGATGCACAAACAGATCGCGCACCACCGTTTCGGCATCGCGCCGCACGGGAAGCAGGCGCGGGTGCTTGTAGAGCTTCGGAAACAGGA
Source organism: Enterovirga sp. (assembly GCA_028290385.1). Taxonomy (GTDB): domain Bacteria; phylum Pseudomonadota; class Alphaproteobacteria; order Rhizobiales; family Beijerinckiaceae; genus Enterovirga. The sequence goes on along the minus strand of JAQGJZ010000005.1, from coordinate 1,475 downwards.
ACGCCTTGATGGAGCGGTCCGCCTCGGCCATCGCGGCCGAGAAGGCGATGACCGGGTGGCCCGCCGCGCGGATGTCCTCCGCGCTCGCCGGCGCGAGCGCCGCGATCCGCCGCTCGCTTTCCGCCAAGGCATCCTCGACGAAACGCGTGATGACCCGTCGGGTCAGCTCGTGCGTCCGCCGGGTCGCCTCCAGACCGGGCGCGCCGGCGTCGATCTCGCGCAGCAGCTCATCGAGGAACGGGACGGAGCGGAGTTCGTCCGGGTCGAGGATCCCGGCCCGCAACCCGTCGTCGAGATCGTGGGCGTTGTAGGCAATGTCGTCCGCGATCGCGGCGGCCTGGGCCTCCGCCGAGGCATGGCTGGACAGGCCGAGCGGGTGCACGGCGTCGTAGTCGAGCACGGCGCGGGGAATCGGGCGGGAGCCGTGCCGCCATCCGGGCTGACCGTCGCTGCCCAGAAGCGGCCCGTTGTGCTTCACGAGGCCCTCGAGCGTCTCGAAGGTGAGGTTCAGGCCGTCATGGGCGGCGTAGCGGCGCTCGAGCCGTGTCACCAGCCGCAGCGCCTGGGCGTTGTGATCAAAGCCGCCGAACGGGGCGAGGCAGCCATCCAGCGCATCCTCGCCTGTGTGGCCGAACGGCGTGTGCCCGAGGTCGTGCGAAAGCGCGACCGCCTCCGCCAGATCCTCGTCGAGCCCGAGCGAGCGCGCCAGTGCGCGCGCGATCTGGCTGACCTCCAGCGTGTGCGTCAGGCGCGTCCGGAAATGGTCGCCCTCGTGATAAACGAAGACCTGCGTCTTGTGGGTCAGGCGCCGGAACGCGGTGGAATGGATGATCCGGTCCCGGTCCCGCTGGAATTCGGACCGGGTCGGGGACGCCTGCTCGGGGTGGAGCCGGCCCCGGCTGTTCCAGGGCTGGCAGGAATAGGCCGCGCGCCAGCGCTCGCCATATGGCCGCACGAGAGCTCTCGGGTTGCAGGGCGTCTGGCCGGCCCTTACCTTGAGCGCAAACCGAACCGCAAGCGTCACACCATGGACAATCAGGTTTCCGACGGGATCAGACTGACCGACAACGCCGCCCGGCGCATCGGCCAGATTTTGGCTGACGAGCCCTCCGGCTCCATGCTCCGCATCAGCGTGAACGGCGGGGGATGTTCCGGCTTCCAGTATGCCTTCGACATCGACCGCGCCCGGCAGCCGGACGACGTGCTCGTCGAGCGGAACGGTGCGACCGTGCTCGTGGACGAAACCTCGCTCCAGTTCCTGAAAGGCTCGGTCGTCGACTTTGTGGACGACCTCATCGGCCAGTCGTTCAAGATCGAAAACCCGCAGGCGACTTCCTCCTGCGGCTGCGGTACATCATTCTCCCTCTAAGTACCCGGCCATCTTCGGCCTGGTTGCAAACCCGGTCGGAGAGCAAGTCATGGGTCAGTCCGGCAACGCCGCCCGGAGCCTGAAGTCAGGCCTGCTCGCCTGCGTG
>JAQGJZ010000493.1 GCA_028290385.1 Enterovirga sp. | reverse complement strand
CTCATGATGGAGATGCGGTCGGCCAGGAACACGGCCTCCTGCACGTCGTGGGTCACGAACACCACGGTCTTGCGCGTCCGCGCCCAGATGGCCCGGAGCTCTTCCTGCATGACCCGCCGGGTCTGCGCGTCGAGCGCCCCGAAAGGCTCGTCCATGAGGAGGATCTCGGGGTCGACCGCGAGCGTGCGGGCGATGGCCGCGCGCTGCTGCATGCCGCCCGAAAGCTGGGACGGGTACGCGTCTTCGAACCCGCTGAGATGCACGAGATCAATAAAGGTCTTAGCCCGCTCCTCGCGGCCAGCGCGGTCCAGCGTGCCCTGCTTCTCCAGCCCGTAGAGCACGTTCTGCCGAACCGTCTTCCACGGAAACAGCGCGAAGTTCTGGAACACGATGCCCCGCTCGGGGCCGGGCGCCTTGACTGTGCCGCGCGGGGTGCTGATCCGCCCCGACTGCACGGGGATGAAGCCGCCGATCAGGTAGAGCAGGGTCGATTTCCCGCAGCCGGACGGGCCGAGTAAGGCGTGAAACTCGTTTTCCCGGATGTCGAGATTGATGTGATCCAGGGCGGTCACCGTGTTCCCGTGGCGCGAGCCGTAGGTGTGGGTGACGTCCTGGATCGCGATACCGCCGCTCACAGTTCCCCGGGCCGCCGCCGGTTCCGTGCGAAGTGCTTCAACCGCCATGCTTAGCGCCCCGCCTCGATGCGGCGCTTGGCCTCTTCCACGAAGCTCGTGTCGACGTATTTCGGCGCGACCTGGAGCGAACCCTGGAACAGCCCGACCTCCTTGGCGATGTCGATGCTCGACTGGATGCCGGGAATGTTCGGGACGAGGAAGGGATCGCGGAAGTAGTCGTCCTTCGTGAACAGGTGACCGAACGATTCCGGCGGCTGCTTCATGAAGGCGGCGATGATCTTGACCGCTTCGGCGCGGTTCTCCGGCGCCGTGAACCAGCGCATGGCGCGCACATGGTCCTCGAAGAAGTCCATCAGGGCGGCGCGGTTCTTGTCCAGGAAGTCGGCGCGGGCCGCCAGGAACACGAGTTGCGAGGGACCGACGGCGTCCTTGGCGCGGAACAGCGCCCGGTACTTGCCGCTGTCGCGCAGCTGGCGGGACATCGGCTGCAGCACGGTGCCGAGGTCGATCTTACCCTCGTCCAGCATGGGCGGGATGTTCGGGAACGCGACCTCGACCACGGTGAAGTCGCGCTTATCGGCGAGGCCGTTCTTGCGCATCATGGCCCGGATCGCCGTGTCCGAGGCGGACCCGATGGCGTTGCTGCCGATGCGCTTGCCCTTCATGTCCGCGATCGTCTTGATCGGGCCGTCCGCCTTCACCAGGAAGGTCTCGGAATGGTAGTCGTCGACGCCGTCCTGAATGATGTCGGCCACGGCCTTGACGTCCAGGCGCGCATTCGTCGCCGCGAGGGCCAACACGAGCGGCGCGAACGCGGCCATGTCGATCTCGCCCGCGGCCATGGCCGTGATCTGGGGCGAGGAGCCCCGGAACAGGATCGGCTCGACCGTATAGCTCTTGCCGTAATGCTTCAGGATCTCGGGTTTGGAATACAGCACCGGGATCATGTGCCCGGGCATCGTCGACCAGCCGATTCGAATTTTTACGGGCTCGGCGATCGCAGCCGTCGCGGCGGCGAGGCCTGCCGCGACGCATAAAATTCGCGTGATTGCCTTCATCCTGGGTTCCCTCCGGCGCAGCGCGCCCGTTTGCCGGCTCCAGATCCGTCCGACCAGCGCGCCGTTTATCGATAGATAATCACGCTCCCGGGCGCGCCTTGTCAACGCGTGGGCACCGAACCCGGGCCCGCGGAAGCTGCCGCCTCGCGACCGCGGCTGATCTGGCCCGCCGCCGCCTGCCGGGCTAAATGGAGGCCTGAGCGGCGCCCCTGACGCCGCATCGTTGCGAGGAGGAGCATGTCGGGCCCGCTCACCGGCCTCAAGGTCATCGAACTCGGCCAGCTCATCGCGGCCCCATTCGCGACGCGGCTCCTGGCGGAGTTCGGCGCGACGGTGATCAAGGTCGAACCGCCCGGCGCGGGCGATCCCCTGCGCAAGTGGCGCAAGACGCACGACGGCACCTCGCTCTGGTCCTATGTGCAGAGCCGCAACAAGCATTCGGTGACGATCGACCTCAAGGCCGCGGAGGGCCAGGCGATCGTCCGGCGGCTCGCGGCCGAGGCGGACGTGGTGGTCGAGAACTTCCGCCCCGGCACGCTGGAGAAGTGGGGCCTCGGCTTCGACGACCTGTCACAGATCAACCCGAAGATCGTCCTGGTCCGCCTGTCGGGCTACGGGCAGACCGGCCCTTATCGCGAGCGCCCGGGCTTCGGCGTGATTGGCGAAGCGATGGGCGGCATCCGCCACACCACGGGCTCGCCCGACCGCCCGCCGTCGCGGGTCGGCGTGTCCATCGGCGATTCGCTCGCCGCGCTGCATGCCGTGATCGGCACCCTGATGGCGATCATCGACATCGTCCGCAACGGCGGCGAGGGCCAGGTCGTGGACGTGTCGCTCTACGAGAGCGTGTTCAACATCATGGAAAGCCTGATCCCGGAATACGGGGTGCTGGGCGAGATCCGCGAGCGATCCGGCGGAGCCCTCCCGGGCATCGCGCCGACCAACGCCTACCGGGCCCAGGACGGCTACGTGCTCGTGGCCGGCAACGGCGATTCGATCTTCCGCCGCCTGATGAACGCGATCGGGCGCCCGGACCTCGGCGAAGACCCGCGCCTTGCCGACAATGCCGGCCGGGCCGCGGAATCCGACTTCATCGATGCCGCGATCGAGGCCTGGACGGAGCAGCGCACCGTCGAGGAGGCGCTGGCCGTCATGAACGACGCCTCGGTGCCGGCGGGCCGGATCTACAATGCGGCGGACATCATGGCGGACCCGCATTACCGGGCGCGCGACATGATCATCGACACGCACCTGCCCGACGGCACGCCGATGCCGGTGCCGGGCATCGCGCCAAAACTGTCCCGCACGCCCGGCGCGATGCGCTGGCTCGGGCCGAAACTCGGCGAGCACACGGACGAGATCCTGTCGGCGGCCGGCTATTCGGCCGACGCGATCGCGGATCTGCGCCAGCGAGGGGTGATATGAGCAACGCGGTGTCCGACCTGCCTCAGCGCGTCTTTCTGCACGAGGTCGCGCCCCGGGACGGGCTGCAGATCGAGCCCGTCTTCGTGCCGACCGACGCAAAGGTGGCCTGGATCGACCGGCTGTCCGAGACGGGCGTGGCGAAGATCGAGATCGGGTCCTTCGTGTCCCCGAAGGCCGTGCCGGCCCTGGCCGATGGCGAGGAGGTGGCCCGACGGATCCGGCGCCGGCCTGGCGTGCGCTATGCGGCCCTCATCCCGAACGTGCGCGGGGCCGAGCGGGCTGCCGGGACCGGCCTCGACGAGGTGAACGTGGTCGTCTCGGCCTCCGAAACGCATAACCGCGCCAACCTGCGCATGGCGCGAGCGGATTCGTTTCGCCAGCTCGCGGAGATCGCCCGCGTGCTGGAGGGCAGCGGCGTCGCCCTGACCTCGAGCGTCGCCACGGCCTTCGGCTGCCCCTTCGAAGGGCCGCAAGAGCGCGCCAAGATCTTTGACCAGGCGGCGCTGCTGATCGATGCGGGCTGCGTCGGAGTGACGCTCGCGGACACGACCGGCATGGCCAATCCGCGCCAGGTCGCGGAAACCGTCGCGGCGGTGCTCCGGGCCCGGCCCGAGATCGCGCGCGGCTCGGTCCAGCTGACGCTCCACTTCCACAACACGCGCGGCGTCGGGCTGGCGAACGTGCTCGCGGCCGCACAGGCCGGCGCGACCCGCTTCGACGCGGCGCTCGGCGGGCTCGGCGGCTGTCCCTTTGCGCCCGGCGCCACCGGCAATGTCTGCACGGAGGACGTCGTCTCCATGTTCGCCGAGATGGGCGTCGAGACCGGGGTCGATCTCGGGCGCCTGATCGCGATCGCGCGCGAGCTTCCCGACCTCGTCGGCCACGAAGTGCCGGGCCAGGTCGCCAAGGCCGGGCGACCCTGCGACCTCCATCCGGTGCCGACCGCGGCAGCGGCCTGACCCGGAGCCGGGCATGAACCAGGAACCAGCCTTCCGCGACGCGGCGGCCAAGGGCCGGTTCGAGCTCGAGATCGGCAACGACGTCGTCTACGCCGATTACCGGCGCCAGCCCGGCGTGCTCGTGGTCAGCTACGTGTATGCCCCGCCCGTGCTGCGCGGCACCGGGGCGTCCGATCGCCTGATGGCCGCCGTCGCCGCGCAGGCCCGGGCGGAGGACCGTCGGATCCTCGCCCTATGCGGTTACGCGCGCGCCTGGTTGCGGGCGCACAAGGCGCACCGCGACCTGCTCGTGTCCTGAGGCCTGCGCGCCGGCTAGTCCTTGCCGAGGCCCGCGGTCGCCCGTTCCACGGCCTCTTTCGCGGCCGGGCTTTCGCCCGCGACCTTCGGACCGCCGACATCGCCCGCGGGATCGCTGATCCGGGCGATGTTTTCGGGTGGCGTCTCGGCCGCGGTCTGGTCCGAGCTCTCGATGCTGCCCCCGCCCACGGAATCGAGCCGTGCGAAGCCGGAAGCGTTGCGCGCCGTCTCCGCTTCCCAGCTCGGATCGCTGTTCAGCCGGCGCTGCAGGTCGTCCGGCCGGGCGAGGTCCGTCGGCGCGTCCTGGCCCATGTGCTGGCCGTTCTCGTCGCGATACGCGTCGAAGCTCTTGAGAGTGTCGTTCTTTGCCGGCTCGGCCATCGGGCTTCTCCTCAACTGTCGAGGAGAGAACCGCCGGAGCGCCGCAGGGTTCGGCCGAAACGACGAGGGCGGCCGAAGCCGCCCTCAAACCACCCCGTCCGGAGATGGCTAGCCGATGCCTTCGAACAGCGCGCTCGAGATGTAACGCTCGGCGAAGGAGGGCGCGATGGTGACGATGCGCTTGCCTTCCATGCCCGGCCGGGCCGCGATCTCCAGCGCGGCCGCGACGTTTGCGCCCGTCGAGATGCCGCCCGGGATGCCTTCGAGCTTGGCGAGCAGGCGCGAGGTGTCGAACGCGGTCTGGTTCGAGACCGTGAGGACCTCGTCGATCACGGAGCGCTCGAGCACGTCCGGCACGAAACCCGCGCCGATGCCCTGGATCTTGTGCGGGCCGGGCTGGCCGCCGGACAGGACCGGGGAATCCTCCGGCTCGACCGCAACGACCTTGAGGTTCGGCAAGCGCGGCTTGAGCACCTCGCCGACACCCGTGATCGTTCCCCCGGTGCCAACGGCCGCGACGAACACGTCGAGCTCGCCCGCCGTATCGCTCCAGATCTCCTCGGCGGTCGTTTCGCGGTGGATCTCGGGATTGGCCGGGTTCTGGAACTGCTGCGGGATCACGGCGCCGGGCGTCTCGCGGGCGATTTCCTCGGCCTTCGCGACGGCGCCCTTCATGCCCTGCGGGCCGGGCGTGAGCACGAGTTCCGCGCCCAGGAAGGCCAGCATCTTGCGGCGCTCCAGCGACATCGTCTCCGGCATCACCAGGATCAGCCGGTAGCCGCGCGCAGCCGCCACGAAGGCGAGCGCGATGCCGGTGTTGCCCGAGGTCGGCTCGATCAGCGTGCCGCCGGGCCTGAGCTGGCCGGATGCCTCCAGCGCGTCGATCATGTTGACGCCGATGCGGTCCTTCACGCTCCCGATCGGATTGAAGAACTCGAGCTTCAGCAGGATCTCGGCCTTGGCGCCCTTCTGCTTGGCGATGCGGTCCAGCCGCACCAGCGGGGTGTCGCCGATCGTTTCCGTGATCGACCCGTACACACGGCCCCGGCCGCGCGTACGCGCCTCGCCGGCCGGCTGCCTCAACGCTGACTGAGCCATGACCCTCTCCTTACTGTCTGCCCCACCCTATCCAAATTCCATCTCAGTGTCGATAATCTCAGGAAATCACGCGCTC
>JAQGJZ010000490.1 GCA_028290385.1 Enterovirga sp. | reverse complement strand
GACGCATTCTCGCTCAACGACGGCGAAATCCCGGTCGTACAGCCGATACCGGCCGCCCGTGAACTCGGGAACCGCTTGAAATCAGTTCCAGCCGCCGAACGCTTTCTGGAGAACGACCTCGCTCTCTTTCACTTCGTCGAGGCGGCCTTTGAAAAATCGCTCGTCGAGCGCTAAAGGAAAGCTGGCTGATCGTGGCCAACCCTTCGATGAGCTATTCCCGAGCGGAGAGTGATGTCTGAAGCTCCTCAGGACAGTCGCGCCGACGTACTTCGCCCGGCTGCCGAGGTCGCAGGCCGCGCCAGCTCCGGCGTTGTGGAGTCGCGGCCGTCCCGGCCAGTTGGACGCCTGTTTCGCCGCTTGCTGCCCGTGCGCCCGGTCCGGGACATTGACCGGCCTGCTCCGGTCGAGATCTACGTCGAGGAGCCGAGCAAGTCGCGGATTCCGGTCGGCCGGATGACCTTCCTGGCCTTCGTTCTCGTCCCGTCCATCCTCGTCGCGATCTATCTTGGGTTCATCGCCACCGACCAGTTCGTAGCGGAGACGCGGTTTGTGGTCCGACTAGGTCCGCAGGACAATGCGTCGTCCGGGACCGGGCTCGCGGCAGTCATGTCGTCTCTGACCTCGCGCGGCGGTTCGGGCGGGGGGACTTCGGCCGAAGACGCTCATGTGGTCACGAGCTACATCCGAAGTCGCGCGATCGTGGATGACGTGTCCAAGCTCGTCGACCTCCGGGCCATCTTCACGCGGCCGGAGGCCGATTTCTACGCGCGCCTTCCGTTCGACGCCACGATCGACGACCTCGCAGCCTACTGGCAGCGCATGGTCAGCACGTATGTCGACGGCCTGTCAGGTATCGTCACGGTCGAAGTGAGGGCGTTCAGGCCCGCGGATGCGGTTGTTCTTGTTCGCGCCATCGTGCAGCTGAGCGAGAAGCTGGTGAACGATATCTCGACCAGGGCTCGCAGCGACGCGCTTCGGCGAGCCTCGGAGGAGGTCGAACGGGCCCAGCAGCTTCTCTACGAAGCCATCAGCGAGATGGAGCGCTACCGCAATGCGGAGGGTTTGATCGATCCCGTCCAGACAGCGACCGAGACCGGGAAGCTCCTGACGAAGGTTCTGGCCGACCAGATCGCTGCGGAAGGCGAGCTGTTCGTAGCCAATCGCTCCTTGTCAGCCGATGCGCCAGCGGTGCGGCGCCTGACCTCTCAGATCCAGGCATTGCGGCGGCAAGCTGCGGACCTGCGTGGCCAACTCGCTGGCAACCGGGAGGAAGCGCGCAACGTCGCGGCGTCCTTGGCAAAGTTCGAGGAAGTCGCGATCAAGCAAAAAATGGCCGAAACCCTGTACGGGTTGGCGGAAAAGGGGCTCGATAGAGCGCGCCGCACCGCCGAGGCTCAATCCGTTTACCTATCCGTCTTCGTGCCGCCGGGCTTGCCGGAGGAATATACCTATCCGAAGCGCGCCGAGTACACGCTTGCCATCGCGGCGGCGCTCTTTGTGTTCTGGAGCATCGCGGCCCTCATCTGGCTCTCGGTCGAGGACCATCGCTTGAGCTGAGAGGCCGGGCTTCCGGCTCACTCCAGCCAATCGTTGAAGCGCGTCGTCGAGAAGAGCGGGTGGTGGAACGGATCATCATGGATGAGGGCTCCCCACCTCTCCCGGAAGCGCATCGCCTCGTCCTCGAAGCGGGCCCTCCTCTTCAATCCTGTGTCCTTGCCGCGACTGGCGGATTCGAGGTGCTGGAGCACCACTTGGGGAGCGAGCAGGTTCTGGTAGCCGCATTCCCGAAGGCGGAGGCAGAAGTCGACGTCGTTGAACGCGACCGCGAAGGCCGGATCGAACCCGCCGACCCGCTCGAACTTGGCGCGTTCTACCGCGAGGCAGGCACCTGTCACGGCTGAGACCTCGTGCACTGCCCTGAGCCTGAAAAGATGGCCTAGGTGATTGCTCGAGGGCATGTTGCGGTCCCGGTGCCCGGCCTCGCCGCCCAGCCCCAGGGTCACACCGGCATGCTGGATGTGGCTGTCCCGGTACAACAGCAGGGCGCCCACGGCACCGACGTCGGGCAGGCTGGCGAACCCGGCCAGGCAATCCAGCCAGTTCTCGCTGGCAACCTCGCAATCATTGTTGAGGAAGACGAGCACGTCGCCTCTCGCAGCCGCAGCCCCGTCATTCACGATCCGCGAGAAGTTGAACGCTCCTTGGTCGCGAAGGACGCGAAACCCCGGCCGATCCTGCACGGAGGCAAGGAAGTCCAGGCTCGGCCCGGTGCTCGACCCGTTGTCGACGATCACCACCTCATAGGTCGCCGCACTAACCGTTCGCTCCGTGACCGATGTGATCGCTCGCTCGAGCAGATCGCTCTTGTCCCGGGTCGGAAGAATGATCGAGACGTGGGGCCGCTCGGCGTCTGCGGCGGGCCGTGCCGGCAGGGCGGGAGGCTGGAGCGCCCGAATCTCGCGAGGAGGCCCCGGCGGGCTCGTCAGAAGGATTCGCTTGAGGTGACCGATCGAGCGGGTTGGCCGCTCGTCGCCACACAAATCGAGGACGCGCCACCACGGGCGCGGCTCGCCAGGCTCAAGGCGCTCAGCCGCTTGAGCAAGCACCGACGTCCGGAACAGGCAGAGCCGCCC
>JAQGJZ010000473.1 GCA_028290385.1 Enterovirga sp. | reverse complement strand
GGACGACCATGTCGGCCAGGACAGGCGCGCCCGCGTGATGGTCACGATCGAGAACGGGGCCTGGAAGCTCCTGCCCGAAGCGGCGACCCAGTAGCCGGGCCGGACGGGCCGGCGCTCAGAGCCGTCGGCCCGTCATGTTCTCCCAGTCGAGGCTCTCGAAGATGACCTGTCGCATGCTGTAGCGGATCAGGTCCGGCGACGGCGCGTCCGCCGTCTCCGTAGCCACCGCGAGGCCGAGCACGTAGATCGCGACATACCAGTGCAGGCCGTCATCCAGGATCGTCCCGTCTCCAACCCTGATCCGGGGCAACGGCCGGCCACGCTGGATGGCGACAACGTGCCGGTTGATGACGGGCGCGGAGGCCCGAATCTGGAGCGTGCGGAGCGGTGCCAGGATCACGCGCTCGTGAAGCTGGTGCGGCGTGAAATGGGGCATCCGCCGCCTCCTGGCTGGAGGGAAAGCTACGGGCTACGCCGCGGGCCGGCAACTCCAGCGCGCAGCCGAGACGGATGACAGCCTGCGAGTTCGTCCCCATATCCGTCTCCTATCCGGAGCTCACCCATGTTCCTCTTCCGCAAGAAGGCCGAGATGCCGACCGAAGCGACCGCGCTTCCCGGCCGGCCCAACCCGATCCCCACATCCACCGAGCACTTCGTGAACGGGCACGCCCTGAAAGGTCCATACTCCGAAGGCTTGCGCACGGCCGTGTTCGGCATGGGCTGCTTCTGGGGCGTCGAGCGCATCTTCTGGAAACTGCCGGGCGTGTGGGTCACGGCCGCGGGCTATGCGGCAGGCTTCACGCCGAACCCGACCTATGAGGAGGTCTGCTCCGGCCTGACCGGGCACAACGAGGTCGTGCTCGTCGTCTATGACCCGGACAGAGTCTCGTACGAGGAGCTCCTGAAGGCGTTCTGGGAAGGCCATGACCCGACCCAGGGGATGCGCCAGGGCAATGACACCGGCACGCAGTACCGGTCCGGCATCTACCTCGCGGACGAGGAGCAGCGCGCGGCTGCCGAGCGATCGAAGGCGGCCTTCCAGGAGGCGCTCGATCGGCGCGGCTACGGCCCGATCACGACCGAGATCCGGGAGGTCGGACCGTTCTATTTCGCCGAGGATTACCACCAGCAATATCTGGCGAAGAACCCCGGCGGCTATTGCGGGCTGGGGGGAACGGGTGTGACTTGCCCCATCGCAACCGGAGTGGCTGTTTGATGAACGACGTGGGTGGGCGGGCCGAGAAACGGGGGTCCTTGGCCGAGAGGGCAATCGAGTTCGTCATTTTCTCGAGCCGCTGGCTTCTCGCCCCGTTCTATGTCGGGTTGGTTCTGGCGCTCGTGGTGCTGCTCCTGAAGTTCCTTCAAGAGCTGTTCCACTTCATCTCGCATCCGTTCAGGGTGACCGAGGCGGAAACGATCCTTGGCGTGCTGACGCTGGTCGACCTCACCTTCACGGGGTCGCTGGTCGTGATCGTCGTGTTCTCCGGCTACGAGAACTTCGTGTCGAAGATCGATGTCGCGCAGACGCGGGATTGGCCCGAATGGATGGCGAAGATCGACTTCACCGGTCTCAAGCTGAAACTGATGTCGTCCATCGTGGCGATCTCGGCGATCCAACTGCTCAAGATCTTCATGGACCTGAAGAGCATCACGGATCGCGAGATCGCCTGGTATGTCGGGCTGCACGTGGTGTTCGTGATCTCCGGCCTTGTCTTCGCCCTCACGGACCGCATCGGCGAAGCCGGACACGGCAAGGCTCACGCAGACAAGACCCCGCCGCATCTCTGATGCGGCGGCAGCGCCTCTAGGGCGCCACGAGGACCTGCCGGCACTCTGCCGGCAGCGCCGCCATGGTCATCGGCGGGCGCGGCTTTCCGGGCTTCGGGAACAGCATCTGCGGCGCGAACCAGCGGTCGAGCGCGGGGCCGCAGCCTTCGTCGTCCGGCGGCGGCTCTTGCGAGCGGCAATCCGGGCTGCCGGCCGGGCAGCCGAGCCGGATGTGGAAATGGTAGTTGTGCCCCCACATCGGCCGCACCTTGGCGAGCCAGTCCCGGTCGCGGCCGGCATCGCGGCAGAGCGCGCGCTTGATGGCCGGGTTCACAAAGATGCGCTCGACCTCGCTGTCCCGCGACACGGCCTTGAGCAGCGCCAGATGCGCGGGCGTGTAGCGGGCCGGATCGACGTCGAGCCTGTCGGCCCGGACGAGATCGGTCGCGGACATCTGCTCGCGCTCGGCGCGTGACAGCCGCCGGTCGGGCATCGGCGTGAGCCAGATATCGGCGTCGAGCCCGAGCTGGTGGGAGGCGTGGCCCGTGAGCATCGGGCCGCCGCGCGGCTGCGACAGATCGCCGACGAGCAGCCCCGGCCAGCCATTGATGCGCGGCACCCGGGCGGACAGCCGCTCCAGATAGGCGATCAGCCCCGGGTGGCCCCAGTTGCGGTTGCGCGACAGCCGCATGACCTGCCAGGTCTGACCGTCGATCGGCAGCGCGCTCGCGCCCGCGACGCAGCCTTTCGAGTAGAATCCGATCGCCCGGGCCGCCATCGGGGCCGGGGCCGTCGCCCGCCCGAACAGCTCCTTCGCCGGGGTCGCCGGATCGCCCGGGTTCTCCAGCGGCGGCAGCGGTTTTGGGTTCAGGGTGCCGCGATCCTGCGCAAGGGCGGCGCTCGCGAAGGAGCAGGACAGGGCGAGAACGTGAATCAGCCGCATCCGAGCGAGTCTATCCCAAGCGGCGCCGAGGGCGAACCCGCGCCCTCCCCGCCCGTCCTCACGCGCCGCCGGCCTGCCGGTAGGCGCTCTCGATATCCCGCCCGCGCGACGCGCGCCGGGTGCTGTTC